>DATAXH010000089.1:0-6776 GCA_036266775.1 Candidatus Babeliales bacterium
ACAGAAGATCTTGCATATGTTTGTATGCGTGCAGGCAGAAAAATAGAGTTACAAAATATCAATTATTATTGTGGTGGCGGTGCAACTAATAGTGCTGTATCATTTGCACGTGCTGGCTTTGATGTAGAGACGTTTTTTAAAATTGGCAATGATAAAGCTGGTGATTTTATTTTAGAAAAACTCAAAAAAGAAAACATTTCTACCACGCATGTTATTCGCACAAATGAGGCACCAACAGGACAATCTTTTATTATCCCTGGTCCACACGGTAACAGCGCCGTTTTGGTATACCGTGGTGCAAATATCACACTGACACAAGAAGAAATTCCTGTAAACTCCATTACAAATGCACAGCAACTGTATATTACATCTTTAAGCGGACCAACTGCACCTTTGTTCATTCCTATCACGCAAATCGCCAAAAAACACAACATACCAGTTGCAGCAAATCCTGGTAGCAGTCAATTACATGCAGGTGCTAATTTTTTAAAAGAATCATTATGCAACGTCAATATTCTTATTTTAAATAGTTATGAAGCTGAACTTCTTATGACATCACTCAAAGTAAAAATACCGTCTCCTGATATTACTGAATCCCATAACGAGCTTCCCGAGCTGCTTAAAAAACCACTTGGTTCAGCAACGACTTGTTTCACGCTCAAACAATTTTTCAATACCGTACATCATTGCGGACCAGATGTAATTGTTGTAACAAATGGATCTGAAGGTGTGTATGCATCAGACAAAAACAATATTTATTTTCATCCAAGTATCAAAATTAACATCGTCAGTAGCATCGGTGCAGGTGATGCATTTGGATCATGTTTTGTAGCACAACTTGCTAATAACAGATCTATTGATGATGCACTGCGTATGGGAATTATTAATAGTTCGTCTGTTATCAAACACCTTGGAACACAGACAGGATTACTTACTGGTGATGAATTAGAAAAAACATGTGCACATCTTGATAAAAAATTGCTTAAAAAATATTCTTTCAATTAACGTTCGCTCACTTCGACAAGCTCAGTGCGAACGGATTCTAAAAAAATATATTATCCCCCGTTCGTGTTGAGCTTGTCGAAACATACGAACGTTTTTTGGAATATAAAATGGAAATATATCAAACGCCCATCGAAACTATCACGCACAGTTTAGCAGTAGACCCGCAAAAAGGATTATCAACGCGAGAAGTTGCACAAAGACAAAAAGAACATGGGTATAATGTTGTCAAAGAAGTCAAACAACGCAGCGTCATTGCAATCTTTATCAGTCAATTTCAAAATCCACTTGTCTACATCCTTTTTTTTGCAGCATTAATTATCTTTATTTTTGGTGAAGATAAGTTGGATGCATTTATTATCAGCGGAGTTTTGTTATTCAATGCAATTTTAGGAACTATACAAGAAACACGCACTAAAAATATTATTGAAAGTCTTAAACATTATATCAAAGCAGAATCGGTTGTATTGCGTGATGGTGCAAAAACAGTTGTTGATGAAAAAGAACTTGTTGTTGGTGATATTATTTTTTTACAAGAGGGTCAACGTGTCCCTGCTGATGCTCGTATTATTACCGCAACAAATATACGTGTTGATGAAGCAGTTTTAACCGGTGAAACCCATCCAGAGATCAAACAGAATGAAAGCATTTCTCATCATGTCGCTTTAGGTGATCGAACCAACATGCTCTATAAAGGCACTTATATTTTATCCGGTGCTGGTAAAGCTGTGGTTACTGCAATTGGAACTCATACTGAAATTGGTAAAATTCAACTGATCACCCAAGAGATTAATACTGATATTCCGCTCCGTAAAGAATTAGAAAGATTATCACATTGGATTTTGTTTTTTATTTTAATAACATGCGTATCATTATTTTTTATTGGTGTTTTTACCGGAAAACCAATCAAAGAATTGTTAGTAATGCTCACCGCCCTTTTCATTTGTGTAGTTCCTGAAGGATTGCCCGTTGTCCTCACACTTGTCCTTGTTGCAGGTGCACTGCAAATGGCAAAACATTTTGTATTAGTACGCAATATGCAAGCAGTAGAATCTTTAGGTCGAACTAATGTAATTGTGATTGATAAAACAGGAACACTTACGCACAATGAAATGGTTGTTTCTATCGTATGGACTGCTGATAATCTTTGGAATATTTCTGGTGAAGGTTACCATTGTGAAGGTTCAATATGCAAAAATGGCATTATTGTTAAAGAATTTAATGTTGAAAATCCATTAGTCCAAATGGCAGTTGCTGCACATTTACTGAATAATGCTGAAATCATTCATCTTCCCCAACTGAATATTTTTGAAATTAAAGGCGATCCGACTGAAGCCGCCCTCTTTGTTTTTTCAGAAAAAATTAAATATACATTTGAGGAAGAAATACAAAACTACCAAAAAATATATGAAATACCGTTTGAATCCACTACGCGATACCATGCAGGTTTTTATCGTATTAATAACACGGTTGTACTATTTATCATCGGATCTCCTGAAACATTATTTAAACGTTCATCCACCTCTCACGATACTGCCCAAGAAATCTTACAAGAATTTCTGAAAGATGGATTACGAGTTGTCGCAATCGGTACCAAACAGTTTACCTCAGATATATTTGCAAACATTACGGAACGTCATCAATACGAAGCACTCATTGAACATGATATTGAATTTCTTGGGCTTGCAGGCATTGAGGATTCAATCAGAACAGAAATAAAAGAGGTTATTACAAAAACGCGTAATGCAGGATTATCAGTTATGATGGTTACGGGAGATCATCAACTGACTGCACGTAATGTTGCACAACGTGTTGGAATCTTTCGTGAAGGTGATGATACAATTGATGGTCCTGAATTAGAACAAATAACTGATGAACAACTGTTTCAAAATATCGATCATATTACGGTATTTTCACGCATATCGGCTGAACAAAAAATGCGTATTATTGATATTTTACAACAAAAAGGCAATATTGTGGCAATGACAGGAGATGGCATCAATGATGCACCATCACTCGTCAAGGCTGATCTTGGAATTGCAATGGGGAATGGAACTGAAGTAGCAAAACAAGCAGCAGATTTAGTACTTCTTAACAACTCCTTTGCAACCATTATTGATGCAATTGAAGAAGGTAGGCATATTTTTTATACGCTTAAGCGCATTGTACTTTATTTTTTTTCTACCAATACCGCAGAAGTATTAATTGTGTTATTCGCATTTTTAATAATATTATTCACCGGAACCAATCTTCCACTTCCGCTGACTGCTGTTCAAATTTTATGGTTGAATTTAATCACTGATGGTTTTTTGGATGTTGGATTATCAATGGAGCCAAAAGAATCGGGACTGCTTAATCGATCTTGGCTTGAAAAAAAACATCATTTAATTGATACAACATTGTTGTTAAAAATGCTTTTTATGGCAATCCCTATGGGGATTGGTTCTTTAGCGATATTTTTATATTATTACCAAACAGATATACTATATGCCCGTACAATGGCCCTTCTCACTATGGTGATGTATCAATGGTTTAATGCACTGAATTGCCGCTCGGCAACACGTTCAATTTTTCAGATTGGTTTATTCACGAACAAATGGCTTGTTGTAGCAATGACTATTGTGCTTATTCTGCAAATGGCAATCTTATATATTCCTGCATTACAATATATTTTTAAAACTGTACCCCTTTCACTGCATGATTGGTTAATTATTGTAGCAATATCATCACCTATTATTTTGCTCGAAGAAATTCGCAAGCTCATTACGCGCTCTACTCACATTGACGCATTAAAACAAAAAGAGTATCCTTCGATAAACCCCTAACGGGGCACTCAGGATGAACGGAAAAAAAATTTGTATCTTGTCCCGCTCGCCCTGCCGTGCCCGACGAAGCCTTGTGCGAAGTCTGGGAGTGTTTTTGCGAAGCAAAAATGTATCGAAGGGTTAAATTATTCTTACAAGGAAAAAATTATGAAAAATCGTATGATCACCACAACAGCAATCTGCGCAGTATTAGTTAATATCTCAGTCAATGCATCTCAAGCTCCTGCAAAACCAAAAACAATATCTTCCGTTGCAGATGTTATGGGAGATAGCAATATTAGTCTTGATGCATCAATCGGATTCGTTGAATCATTCGCGGTTATGGGAGATTGCCAAGAAGGCCAAAAAGCGCGTAAAGAAATAGAAGCAAAGCGTGATATTGCTGGTAAAGAAATCCAAGACGAATCAAAAAAATATGAAGTAGCGAAAAACAGTTACATCAGTAAATCAACAACAATGAGCGATGCAGCACGAGCAAAAGAAGAAAAACAGCTCATGAAAATGGAACATGAACTTAAAAATCTTGTAACAGAAAAAGAAGAAGAACTTAAACTTGAAATGCAAGTGGCAACTGAAAATTTAGCACAAAATCTTGAAGCGACTGTTGCTAAACTCGCTCAAAACGAAAACTTAGACATCGTTTTTGATAAAATGACTGGTCGCGCAATGTATGTATCAAACAAATTTGATTATACTGATAAAGCAATTAAAGAGATGGACAAAAATTACGAAATCAAATTAGCACAAAACAAAACTGAATCTGCAACAAAAGTAGCTGATAACAAAACAGCGCCAGCAGCAAAAAAAGTTAGTGCGTAATATTTGATAATATGAAAAGAATTAAGAAGGCGGCTGGATTATCCAGCCGCCTTCTTAATTACTCAAAAACATTTTATAAGTATGCTATAGTAACAATAGACAAACCTATAACTAAAATGAGTGGTTATGAAAAAACTATCAATTGGCATTCAAACATTTTCCAAATTAATAAAAGAAAATTATATATACGTTGACAAAACTGACATTATTCATCAACTTATCAGCCGTGGTAGTGCTTACTTCTTATCTCGCCCTCGTCGCTTTGGTAAATCACTTCTTGTTTCCACCCTTGCTGAAATTTTTCGCGGAAATAAAGAGCTATTTTCTGGACTTGCAATAGATTCATTGCCGTATGACTGGGAACAACATCCTGTTGTGCTTATTTCCTTTTCAGATATTTCTTATACAACACCAACCATCTTAGAAAATGGTATTAAACTTTACTTACAAAGACGAGCACAAGAAGATAATATTACATTAAATCAAGAATTGAATCCGGCAGAATCACTACAAGAATTAATCGTACAATTAGCAAAAAAGAATCCAGTTGCATTATTAATTGATGAATATGATTATGCCATTCTGCAACACATACACAATCAAGAAATGGCTGACACAATACGTGAAACATTAAAAAAGTTTTATACAGTAATTAAAGGACTTGACCCTTATCTTAAATTTGTTCTCTTAACTGGTGTAAGTAAATTCCCTCGAACATCAATTTTTTCTGGTCTCAATAATTTAAATGACATAAGTTTAGATGCAAAATATAACAATTTGCTCGGGTATACAAAATCTGAAATAACTGGCTATTTTCCAGACTACTTAGCATCTACAGCCCAACAAAATGATTATGATATTAATACCTTACTTCACAACATAGAGCTCTGGTATGATGGTTATAAATTTTGTAGTGCATCCAGTGCAACCAAACTATATAATCCTTTTTCCGTACTATTACTTTTCTCAAAAGAAAGATTTGCAAATTATTGGTTTGAAACAGGTACCCCAACATTTCTTATAAATCTCATCAAACACCATAATTACCCTATGCAAGACTTTGAAGCTACACAAGCTAGTGAGCTTGAACTCGGAATGTTTGATGTACATACCATTCCATTAAAAACATTATTATATCAAACAGGCTATTTAACTATCCGTGAATATGACACCTTCACTCACAATTATATTCTTGGGTATCCCAATAAAGAAACAATCAACTCGCTTAGCTTACTTGGCCTTGCATCACAATCATCTAACAAAAAAACATCTTTAACTGGCATTGCATTTGATACAACAACAAAAAATGTTAGTGAAGTTGTCTATAAACAAATCGAAGCAAATTAATATCAAGGTATGATAAACATGAACAATAAACAATTATTTTTACTACCACTCTTTTTATTTGTTTCTACTACAATACAATGCATCATCACAGTTGGAATACAATCCATAGATCAAACAACTGTCGCTAAGCCAAAAACTATTCAAGAGATACAAAATGATCGTGAGAATATTTATAAAAAAAGAACACGTTATTTATCAGAATATCCTTTGGCTTATTTTCTACTTCAATGTGAGTGGGACAATTTTTTCAGTAAATTAATAGACGAAGAAAAAAGCTATAACTTTTGTGCATGCAATCTTATGTTGCATAAAATTAAAGAAAAAAAAGGATATTCTTTTTTAGGCTTAACAGCAATAGCATTAAATAACCACGCAATACCACACAATTCTTTTGCAACATCATATAATCTTGAAAAAATTTTTCACAGTAAAAACCAAGCATCATTTCATGCAAAAAAAGAATATATACAACTGCTTCTTCCAATAGCTTACAAAATGGAGGCTCTTTGCAAGGTAAAAATCACCCCAACCCCCGAAGATAAAGAATTTGCACTCCTTGAAAAATGGGAACGCTGTGCACCACTTATTATAAAAAAGATACATTCTTTTCAACACATACCTCTTTTATCAGAAATACAAAAAGAAAGAAAAGAAGCAGGACAAGAAACTGCGTTAATGCAACAAAATTTTATACGTTATATATCACTTCTTATGTGGAAATTAGAGGAGTCATTATTTTGAAAAACGTAAAAACAGTTTTATTATCTTTTTTTTGTGTTATTT
>DATAXH010000090.1:0-3553 GCA_036266775.1 Candidatus Babeliales bacterium
AACGGATTACTTATATCAATATTTCGCAGGTTTTAAGATTTGAAGGATAACCATGATTCATCCCATATTTTCATCCTGGAATATGCACAACAAGAGAATTTTTCTCCGCGCTGATCTGAATGTTCCGCTTTCACACGGAAAAATACAAAATGATTTTCGTCTTATCAGTATATTGCCAACAATTGATTATATTATTAAAAAACAAGGCAATATTGTTTTAGCAACACATATTGGAAGACCAAAAGATAGAGAACCTGAACTTTCTACACAACTTCTTGTACCCTGGTTTAAACAACGTGGATATACAATCCAATTTGTTCAAAATATTTCCAGTATCGCTACGCTTCCAATAATACCCCAACAAATTCTCTTAATTGAAAATCTCCGCTTCTTTCCCGGAGAAAAAAACGGAGATATTTTTTTTGCAAAAGAGCTTGCCCGCACTGCTCAATATTATATCAATGATGCATTTGGAACTATTCATGAAAACGCATGTTCTACAACTCTTTTACCCTATGAATTTCCAGAAAATAAACGAAGTATTGGTTTATTAATTGAAAAAGAACTACGAGCATTTGATCATCTCACTCAAAATCCAGCTCAACCCTTTCTTGCTATCTTAGGTGGTGGAAAAATTAAAGATAAAATTCCTCTCATTCATAATCTATTACACAAAGTCGATACCATTGCGCTGTTTCCTGCTATCTGTTTTTCATTCCTAAAATCAGTTGGAAAACCTATAGGAAAATCATTAGTCGATAACGATATGCTTGATACCTGTAAAAAAATAATGCGCGATGCTGAACGTTCTGGCATACAATGTATTTTTCCTGTGGATTATCAAATAGTCCTTAATTCACTCGATTCACCCCTCTCAATCGTTCCTGCAGATAATTTTCCTGAGAATGCAATCGGCATTTCCGTAGGACCACAAACAGTTGAACTCATTACACAAAAAATTAAACATGCAAAAACAATATTTTTGAACTGTGCAATGGGTTTTTCAGAAAATCCTGAAACACAACAAAGCTCTCAAGCTATTATTGATGCAATGGCACAATTCTCTGCAAAAACAGTTATTGCTGGCGGAGATTCTATTGATATCGCATTACGCACCAAACATTATCAACAAATAGATCATCTTTCAACAGGAGGAGGTGCCGCATTAGCATATCTGAGCGATAAACTGTTACCAGGATTAATCCCTTTTGAAGAACAATAAAATTAGTAAATAGGACAAAAGCCTAACAAAGAAAATCCATCAACCAAAATATCATGAGCATGATCTTCTTGATTGCTTATCTCGCAAATAAGTAGTCCATGATTATCATGTTTTAAATCCCATGCATAAAAACTATATTTGCTAAAACCCAACTCTTGAGCAATTATTTTTGACATCTCTTCTGGTGAATAACCACGATTTTTATGGCTTTCGTAATGGGAAGATCTCACTTTTTGATGAAATAAAGATTGGGTAATGGTGCTAACAAACGAATCAGGATTCATCCAAATATTCTCAATACCTTGCAATTCTTGGGTGGAAACCCCCACAATTCCTTTAAGGCAATTAAATGCAGGATTTTCAACGAAATAAGCTGCTTGGGGGATATTAAAGCAGTCTTTACTACAAAGCTCATGTAAAACAAAATCAGTAACATTTTCAAGCCCATGAAGTTGCAACATTTTCCTTGGCAATCGTCGCAAGTTATCAGCAATTTGAGCATTTCTCTCCATCAATATCTCTGACTTCATAACTACTCCTTATCAACTATCTTTACTACTACTCTCTCTCCCCAACATACTCCACCTGATCCTGAACTGCAACTAGTCTCAGAAAGCCTCAATGGATCGTATCATACCCTCCTTTCCCAATACAATAATTGCCTTCTAATGGTCCTCATTAAAAGGCAAAAAGACAAAAAAAAGCCCCTAATCTATCTTTTCCGTGACAATATTTTCTAATATGATAAAATAATAAATAAAAAGGGACTTAAAAAAGCTCTTTTTTTAGGTTATTTTTGACGTAGTAATGATCTCTAACTCTCTATATAGATATAAAAAAATGATGAAAAAATTAATTCCTCTTATCTGTACACTTACAAGTCTCTTTACTATAGTAGGGCGGAGTCCTTTTAGGAAAAAAGATAAGGATATGCCCAAAATTACTCTTGGATGGAAACATTCAAAAAAGTTCGTTACACATACTAACTGGGCATATACAGAATATCCTATCTTTACTTCATTCAACAAAGAGTATTTTTACAGCCATCTTCTGCCAAAAGGCAACATTCCTGACATGCATAACCCTGCAGAATCATATGATTGTCATGCTCTTAATGCAATTGTTGAGAATCTTTTAAAAGAAATTAAAAAAGAAAAAAAACAGTTTACTGATTTTAAGCTGCTACAGGATAAAAACTTTAACTACAAAATACCTTGTGGACTTCTTGTATTGCAATTCAAAAATTATCCATTTGTTCTTAAATTATTTATGGAAACTCCAAAAACTTTTAGTGATCCCTATTGCAAAGGTTTTGAAACGCAATTCTTTTTTTATATGTCTGGTGGAATGAATAGACACGTTGCTGGATTAACACGAGTTAAAAATCTTGAAATTGTTAACAATCAAATAGAAAGCAATCCTCGTTGGAAAGGCAAAATAACTACACCTCGTAAATGGTTTTGGTTGCCTAAAAGAGCACGTTGGATGCATATTAATGGATATAACATAGGTGGCAAAAAAGAAATATCAACAATCATGCCGGGAACTTATGCAATTATCGCAGATACGCTTGATACTACAGAAGAGGCACCGATGCTTTCCGCACAACAACGCAGTGAACTTATCATGGAACTTTGTATGGATCTCCATCTGTTTGTTGACCCTCATTCAGATAACTTTGTCATTAAACAAAATCAAGCAACAAACGATTATCAGATTAGCATTGTTGATACCGAACATTTCCCCTCAATGGTAGGGTTAAAAGAAGAACCATTCTTTAATAATCACCTTGAATGGTTCCTTTATCTAGGTGCAAAATACTTCCAGGATGCCTTTTTACAAACAAAAAATGATCGCAGAGAAGCACAACAGCTTGGGATAAGTCCTTGCGCGTTAAAGTGGTAATCCTTCGATACATTTTTCTTCCCTAAAAGCTACGAAAAACACTCAGGATGAACGGAAGAGAAAATATATATTTCCCTGTCCCGCTCGCCCTGCCGTGCCCGACGACGTGTCCTCCGAAGCCTTGGCGAAGGAGGAAGCCTTGTGCGAAGTCTGGGAGTGTTTTTGCGAAGCAAAAATGTATCAAAGGGTGAAATGGTAATATTACCGCTCAAACTCTTTTTCTATCATACTTAATTGTCGTTGTAATTTTACATCTTCAAGAATGCACTGTTCAATTTTGGAAATGGCATGCTTGACTGTTGTATGATTACGGTCACCCAAATAAGCACCAATTTCACGCAATGATTTATTCGTATGTTTTTTCATAATATACATCGTTAGTTGTCGCACTAACGCTATCTCTTTATTTCTATTTTCTGCTCTGAG
>DATAXH010000091.1:0-1564 GCA_036266775.1 Candidatus Babeliales bacterium
TATCAATGAGACCATGCGAGTCATAAATAACATGATATCACCGATCGCGAAAACCCTGGAAGATAAATTGCAAAAAGCTTGAAACTAATATAGCGACATCGACCAATTGTAATGTGCTAATGGATAAGGTAAAGGCAAAAAACATGGTAAACAAAACTGATATGTTGACTGATCGAGACGCGGCTGAACAAGAAGGTAATAATAGGTATAGAAGGTAATAACTACCCGCAGTTGAATCATTTTATTTTCTATATAAAATGACTGGAATGTTACTAAAATTGGATTCGTCGTTGATTAAGAATGCTACTCCAGAAGATTTTACTGTTAATTTTTCAAACCTACTGATAGATCAACCATATGAAATTGCACTTATCAATATGAATCTGTGGTATAGTTGGTACAATATTGCTGATTTTTATAATAACAATGATATACGTATCAGTAACGGTGCTAAGTGGATAAATATTACGATTCCGAATGGAATTTATGACATTGAACAACTTAATGATTTTATAAAAAGAAGATTTACGGCTGCAAATGAAGATGCGGATACTGCAAAAATTATTCCAAACCAATCGTCACTCAGGGTAATTATTGAGTTAAAACAGAATTGTCAATTTGACTTATCAAGATCAGATCTACACAAAATCTTAGGTTTTGAAAAGAAGATTGTCAAGAAAACAGAGGAAGGATCGGAACCTGTAGACATAACAAGAGGGGTTGACGTTTTGTGTGCCCACTGTAATATTGTCAGTGGCTCTTATGACAATAATATGGCCAGTGATATCTTATATAGTTTCAATCCGGCAAGCGAACCAGGTTCATTAATTTCTGTTAGTCCTATCAACCCTGTGTATTTGCCTGTCTGTGTTCAAAATGATATTCAATATATCACAATGAAATTAACAGATCAAAAAAGCAGGCCAATAAATTTAAATGGTCAACATGTAAATTATTTGTTACATTTGAGACCGAGAAAACAAGCAACTTAACAATGTAGAAAGAATTTGTTTGTTAATTTTGTTTTATTGAATTAATGGTCATACATTTACAAGGCTAAAAAACGTAGACGCGTTTGACAGACGGGTCTTAATATTTAATCTTAGGTTATTCAATGTTGTGGAATTAGTGAATGGTTACCTTTTGTTGAAAGTATTTTGAAAAAGCTTCGACGCCCGAATTCTTATTTATGGTGTCTAAAGGTGACAGCGAATCGCCGTCACCTGTGAAAAGCTCCGAAGGCTTCTTCATACGTTCCGGAATCGTAGCTTTATAAATGGTTTACAAAGTGAAACCATTACACCATTACATTTTTGTAATGTTTTTATCGTTGACTGATAAGAAAATTCCATATTGCATTATTTTGAAGTTTATAGTGTTTAAAAAACATTTTTAAAAAATTAAAAAAATAAAAAATAAAAAAAAACAAAAAAAAAATAAAAATAAAAATTAGCTAGCGCACAAGTTGCTAATGCTAAAAATTTGTACATGCATTGTTTTAAGTTTTTACTGATAAGAGCATGGAAAGAAATAAAAAAGTATTCAAATCATTCTTATTTGTAGT
>DATAXH010000092.1:0-4094 GCA_036266775.1 Candidatus Babeliales bacterium
ACTATGGGTTTTGGAATGCTATCACAATAATGAGATCCTTTGTAAGTTTGATTTATGAGTGCAATGACTTGTGCTGTAGTTGTGCGCACTTGTATTGTTTTGTCTGCGTTGATATAAGAAGATTGTGCTTCTATAACCAAAACTCCATCTGAATATCTGGTTTTAATTACTGAATTTTTTAAATATTGTGATAATAGGGTTAAGTTTTTTCTCAGATTAAGCGGTAATGTTAAAAATAGTTTATATTCTTTTGGGGAATCTAAAAAATAATCTACTGTTATTTTTTGACCTATGCACGTGGCTTCTGTTTCTAGGATTTTTTTCATTAATTCTTTTTGCTGTGTTGTTGTAAAGTAATAATCAATTATGGGTGTATCACTTGCAAACCATGTTTCTTTAAAACTTTTTTTAAATTTTCGATGATTGCTCGTAATATTTGGAAGATTATCAATATCTTTATGTATGAGTTCTACACAGTTAAGAATGATTTGTTGAGTAATCTCTTTTGGTAAAATCTTTTTTTGAGTTATTGTATGTGCAAAAAGTAGTTCTTTGATAATTGAATCATTATCATTGAGTTTGTGCTCTTTTTTATTTTTTTTAATAATTTCCATTGAATATGTTGTGTTGGCAATGAAGAGTATGCTGTAAATAAATATGCGTAATTCCATGGAGTTCCTTTTTTTTACATTTTTTTATTGCTCATAATATCATGCAATTTTTTTTTGTTCTAAAAAAATATACTAAAAAAATCCCCCGGTTTGGTCCGAGGGATTTTTGAGTTATTCATGATGTAGAATTATCTTACTGATGAATTTCAGCGTCAATTGGTTCATCTTGTTGTGGAGCTGATTGTTGTGCATTATCACCAGCATTGTCTGAAGATTGTTGCTTGTAAAGTGTTTCAGCAATCTTGTATGAAGCTTGTGTTAATTCATCATGTGCTCTTTGAAGACCAGCTGCATGCTCAGCATGTTCTGTTAAAGCAGCTTTTGCTTTTTCGAGAGCAGCTTCAGTTGCACTGATTTCTTCTTGAGAAAGTTTAGCTTTATTTTCATTCAATGTTTTTTCTACTGAAAGAATTGTGCTATCAAGTTGATTACGTTTTTCAACTGCTTCACGAGCTTGTTTATCTTCATCTTCATGAGCTTTAGCTTCTTGAACCATGCGCTCAACTTCTTCTTTAGATAAACCGCTGCTGTTAGTGATTGAAATGCGTTGTTCTTTGTTAGTTGCTTTATCTTTAGCAGATACACTGACGATACCGTTAGCATCAATATCAAATGTTACTTCGATTTGAGGTGTACCACGTGGAGCTGCTGGAATACCTTCTAACATAAATTGACCAAGCATTTTGTTGTCACGTGCAAATTCACGTTCACCTTGTACCACACGGATATCCACTGCTGTTTGTCCATCTTCTGCTGTTGAGAATACTTGGGACTTACGCGTAGGGATTGTTGTGTTTCTCATGATAAGTTTGGTTGCAATGCCACCAAGTGTTTCAATACCAAGAGAAAGCGGTGTTACGTCAAGAAGCAATACGTCAGTTACATCACCAGCTAAAATACCACCTTGTAAAGCTGCACCAAGAGCTACAACTTCATCAGGGTTTACTGATTTGTTTGGTTCTCTATTAAATGTTTCTTTAACAATCTGTTGTACTTTAGGAATACGTGTTGAACCACCAACAAGAATAACTTCGTTAATTTCTTTAGTTGTTAATTTAGCATCAGCTAATGCTTGGTTGCATGGTTTTACTAAACGAGCAAACACATCTGCGCAAAGCGCTTCAAGTTTTGCACGAGATATTTTTGTGTTGAAATGTTTAGGTCCAGAAGCATCTGCAGTGATATACGGCAAGTTGATTTCTGTTTCTAACATTGAAGAAAGTTCGATTTTAGCTTTTTCTGCAGCTTCTTTAAGACGTTGTAACGCCATTTTGTCCGCGCTAAGATTGATACCTTGTTCTTTTTTAAATTCTTCAACTAAGTAATCAATAAGCTTGTGATCAATATCATCACCACCAAGCATTGTATCGCCGTTAGTTGATTTAACTTCGATCACGCCGTTAGCGATTTCTAAGATTGAAACGTCAAATGTACCACCACCAAAGTCAAATACTGCGATAGTTGAGTTGCCTTTTTTATCAGCACCATATGCTAATGCAGCAGCTGTTGGTTCGTTGATAATACGTTTAACATCAAGACCTGCAATTTTACCAGCATCTTTTGTTGCTTGACGTTGTGCGTCATTAAAGTATGCAGGAACAGTAATAACTGCTTCAGTTACTTTATGACCAAGATAATCTTCTGCTGCTTGTTTAAGGTAACTTAATACTGCTGCAGAAACTTCTTGTGGAGCGAATTTTTTGCCTTGTGCTTCGATAGTAACTTCGCCATTTTCACTGCGTGAAATAGTGTAAGATACGTTTTTAGCTTGTTTTGCAGCTGTTTCATATTTAGCACCAATAAAACGTTTTACTGAAGCTAAGGTATTTTCTGGATTAGTTACCGCTTGACGTTTTGCCAAAACACCTACTAAACGGCTGCCATCTTTTGTATACGCAACGATAGAAGGAGTTGTATTTCCGCCTTCTTTGTTAGGTATTACTTTAGGCTGGCCACCTTCCATAAATGCTACTACCGAGTTAGTTGTACCTAAATCGATACCAATTATTTTTGCCATTTGGATCCTTTTGGGCCCTACTTCGCTTCTTCTGCTCATCCTGCCGTGTGCTCTGTAGCCTTGGCGAAGGATGTAAGCTTGTCGAAGGACGAAGGACAGGTTTGTTTGTTTATACTATATTGTACTAATAATTAAGGGGTTTTTGAGAAAGAACCTTCATTTTCACACTCAAAGATACCCTTTTTTGAGCCATTTTCATAGCTCTTTTTATAGAATAACAGAAATGATAGTCTTGTCAATAAAGACTCATAAAACTTTAGTGGGTTGCACTCAAGGTTTAGTAATTTTGCTGGGCTTGGTATGGTAGAAAAGTTCGATCTGATGAAGCTATTGCATATTTTTACTATGTATGTCGGATAATTGAGATAGGGTTGTTTTAAATACAGGTTTTGCCATGTTTTTTGCATATGCAGCCGCAGATTTACCAAGCGCTTTATTTTGCTTGTTTGAATTTTTTATATAAATGATACAGTGTTTATATAGTAATATATAATAGGTTCAGTGGTTTAGAGGGGGTTTTTATATGTGTAAATTAATGTGTATGAGCATGATTTTGGCGATGGTAGGTAGTGGAGCTTTGTTTGGTATGCAAGTTAATGATTGTGATAACCAATGGATGGTATTGTCGGTCGACACGCGAAAAAATTTTTATCAAGATATGGATATGAGAAAACTTTGTAATTTTTCTCGTGTTTCTAAGGATATTTATGAAGATGTCTATTATTATAAAAGAATGCGTTTTTTAGAAAAAGTTAAAAAATCTGAATATGGGTCATTAGGTTCTTCTCATCCTTTGGGAAATCCTCGTGCATTGGAACCTCTCTATCACGATGGCTCTCTTCACAATCTTGCACGCGTAAAGCAAAATATAAAAGGATACAAATACAGATTTGGGATAATTAAACAGCCTTGGATGATAGAACAAAAGGAAGCTGTGCGGGCACAAAATAGGAAAATTATGATGATAAAAGGTAGGGAATAAGAAAATAATCAATAACCTCTAGTTGAGATTGCGAATATTAAAAGAGTTGCTGTTACAGGCGGCTCTTTTTTTTGCTATGTATGTCGGATAATGGATGACGGAGCGGGGCCCATCAATTTTATTTCTCCGCATTTTTTCCATATTCAAACACATTTTGTTACAAGCGCATTTCGCGCACGCGGGCCCCACTCCGTCATCCTGCCCCGCCGCCTTTCTCGGTGGAATATAATGAAGGCGGGGGGCAGTAGACTTCGTTATAAGATTAGGAAGGAATAAAATTAGGAAGGAATAAAATAAAGAATAAAAGAAGGGTGGTAACAGGAGCATAAGATTATATATAGAGGTATATAAGAGCATATATATAAGAATATATAGGAGCATATATATATGTAGGTATATAGAGAAGATATATATAGAAGACATA
>DATAXH010000093.1:0-2386 GCA_036266775.1 Candidatus Babeliales bacterium
TCATCCTGATACTTCGTCAGGCTCAGCAGTAAACGCTCCTGCTTGCGTGCCCTGCGAAGTTTTAACGAAGCAGGGTCGAAGGACAAAAAATGTATCGAATGATCCAATCGCTATTCCCATACCCCTTTTTACAATCTGTAACTTATTTGATATGCTTATAAGTGAAGTAAAAATAGGACTTTATCATTAAAATCTGGGGGTTTTATAATGAATAAAAAACTAATATTAATCGCGACATTTGGTCTACATATCTCTTTTAATGGATTAGCAATGGAATCGAATAAATCACAAATTAGTGATTTTAATCCTGAACGCGATACACAATCAGTAGTAGACCTGTTCAAAAAAGAAGAACGTTGGCTTGGGAGAGTTCCTGAAGAATATATCTTAGATTTGCACCACAAGACCAAATCAAGACGTATTAACGGCATCCTTATTGCTGCAAATTGCCATATAAAAGTATTACATGAAAATAATGATTTAGCTGGATGTATCGTATATAAATCAACAGAATCAAAACATATAGACTACCTCGCTATTGAAAATAATTTCCGCAATAAGGGATATGGGAAAGCTTTATTAAAACATGCTATAGACGATTTAAGTCATAAAGGTCCTCACTCTACTATTGAAGTAATCACAACACCTCATAACATTCGAGCATTAAACCTTTATGAAAAATGTGGATTTAAAAAAAGGAATGAATGGGCAACCTGGGCTCTTACATACGATCCTATAAAAATTCAAGATGATTTGTTTGATCAACATGCAAAAGCTTATCAATATTAAAAAGAAAAATAATATGACTCTTTCAAAAAAATTATTATTAACTACGTTTGGTTTACATATCTCTTTTAATGGATTAGCAATGAAATCCAATAAACCACAAATTAGCGATTTTAATCCTGAACGCGATATGCAAGCAGTAGTAGATCTATGTGATAAAGAAAAACCTTGGTTGTTGAGACATGGTCACAAAGGACATGTTTGGGTGTGTCACCGTGATCCCAATTGCCATATAAAAATATTACGTGAAAATAATGAGTTTGCTGGATTTATCGAATATTATGACTTTCCTTGTGGAAGAAAAATAGATTATTTAGCTGTTGAACAAAATTTTCGTAATAAAGGATATGGTAAAAAATTATTAAAATATTCTATAAAAAATGCACACAATAAAAACATGGATTTTTTTGAAATATGTACAACAACTAATAATATAAAGGCGTTAAACCTTTATGAAAAACTTGGCTTTAAACAAGAATGGAAAAACGCTGACGTAATTTGTCTGCAATATGATCCTTCAATCATTGAAACTTCTTTATCTCATCTCATCAAAGTGCAAAAAAATAAAGAACATCTATAAAGCATGAAGACATATAAATTAACTATAGCGTACGACGGTACAGATTATTTTGGATGGCAAACATTGCCAGAAAAACCTTCTATCGCCGCAACCATGCAACAAACTTTCAAACGTGTATTCAAATCAGAAATCAAAGTGCTCGGTGCATCACGCACTGATGCGGGAGTTCATGCACTGGGACAAGTTGCACGGATCACAACAGATCTTAATGTAACACCTGCGCATCTTATGTGGGCATGGAATAATTCGTTACCTGCGGATATTACCATTCGCTCCATCCAACTTGTTGATGATTCATTCAATCCATTTTGCAATGTAGTACAAAAAACATATTATTATCATTTCTTTACCGAACGACCACTCCCATTTGTGCAACGTTACGGTTATTTTTATCCCTATAAAATAGATTTTGATATCTTAAAAACTGCATTACAATTTTTTGTTGGCACGCATGATTTTTGTTCATTCAAAAGCAGTGAAGATTTGCGCGAAAATACTGTGCGCACCATTGATAACATAACACTCGATTATCTCGCACGATACAAAGCATATCGCATCACTGTTAAAGGACAGAAATTTTTACGCCACATGATTAGAAGAATTGTTGGCGCAGCCCTAGCCGTCTCGACGAAAAACGGGCATACTTTAGAATCATTACAAGATATTATGACAGCATGTGATCCGCGGCATACGTTGCCGAATGCACCCGCGCAAGGATTAATGTTGTATAAAATTAGATACAAATAACACGTTCGTTTCCTTCGACAAGCTTCCTACTACGCCAAGGCTTCGTAGGACACAGCAGGACTCGAATAAAATAAATTAACCCGTTCATGGTGCCGCGTCCTCCGAAGTTTTAACGAAGGAGGAAGCCCGTCGAACCATATCGAACGGTTCATGAAAGAATCAATGAACAGTCGCACAAAAAAAATAATTTTATTACTGAGTATCGCCCTTGCCACCTGCAGTGGTATTGGCATATACCTCTATCACCACAACCAAAGTTCTCAACAAGGCCCT
>DATAXH010000094.1:0-9422 GCA_036266775.1 Candidatus Babeliales bacterium
AAAGATTTAGAAAATATTTTTAATAGATTACTTAAAAGTTAAAGGGCGTTCTTGTATACACCAATACCACATCACAGATATCCCGCTCACTAAACATATGCTGACACATGCGTATATCAGTGCTTCCGGATATGCATTAAATATACCTTGTTGTAGAAGAGAGAGAGTTGTAAAACTACCTGTTGTAAGTGGAATAAGAGCATAATCATATCGAATAAGATAACGGTAGAACATACATAATATTCCCCCAAATAATACACCTGCAAAAATCCATATACCAATAGCATCAATTGATGATGGTTGAAACATCATCATGCCACAAAGTGCAAGAAATACGGTAAAAAATGTACGATGTTGTGTCCATTGTTTTGTGGTTGTATCAATCAGCATAAAGAGAAAAGAAAATATTGTAGTTAGTTTGACATACTGTACAAGAGCATTGGTTATATCAGCAATTGCAGGTATTGTATAACTCAATGATATATATTCGGGCCATAGTGGCATATCAGTTGGAATAAGTAATTGTATGATTGCATAGCTTCCAGCTAAAAATAGACCAGAACAGATGCCAAGAGTTATAGTTATCCAATTATGAGATAAGCAATGAGCTCTTTTGTATGTCATAGTAGAGCTGATGATAGCCGCATAAGCCGCAGCTTTAAGTACAGAACTGATAATAAGTCCTGTTATAGATTGAAAGAGTTGAGTAGAAAATGGGACGCTTGTGTTAAATATTCCAATGATACTTGGCCATGCATTAATTGCATCAATGCATAAAATTATTGCATTAACACCAAAAAGTATGAAGAAAAGGTATTTTGAAAAAATAAATTGTTTGTGTTGCTTTGAGAGCATGTAGAGCGCAACTAATAGCAGAAGTACAAATATGATCGCAAAAACAGTAATAAAGATATTGAGCATATTTTGTTTGTGTTGTGCAGCTCTTTCCCATTCTTCTGGAACATGAATAAAACGTACATTATCAACAACTTCATCACCTGCGATTTTAACGGAAATACGCGCTTGACCAGTTTGTAGAGGAGATGCTTTTGGGTCTGCAAAAATAAATGTCCAATCTTTGCGGTGAGGCAATTGTGATGATGTTGCAGAAATTTCACTTACTTCTTGCGGAGTAAGATTAAACTGTTCTTGAAGAGCTGATAATGCAATTACACGTGCTTCACTTTGTGTAAGATGTGCCCCAGCTATGGTTTCTGATAGTTGATGATAGCATTGCCAGACTTTGTTTTGAAGAAGCATTACCTTGTATTCTTCTGTTCTCTGAATAATGTCACTGTCAAATTGTGCATAACGTATTGTCCAATGTGCTGGACGTAAATATGTTCCTAAAAGTCGATGGTATAACTCTTTTTTACCTTCTTGCCAAATGAATTTGTGTTGTAAAGCAATCTGCGGTACCGTTTTATAATGTGGAAATATGAGAGGTAATGTTTTCCATTGCTTGTCTGATGGAACGAAATTCTTTTTTTCTTCTAAAAATTTATTACTTGCTTCAATTGCTTCATTGCGAGTGAGTGTAATACTCACTCCATCATGCGTAAATGGGGTGACATATATCCAGGTAATAAGACCTGCAATACCAAGACCAACAATTAATTTTTGTATATTTGCAGTTAAGTTATATGATTCTGTTGTAAGCACAATTGGTTCACTTTTTTCGTGAATAATTTCTTTTGGATTCCATGATGCATTGAGCGCGAGCGTTGATAATGTTGTCCAAGAATTTTTGCGGAGCCGTGCGTAAAGCGCATAAAATATGGGTAAACATGTTATGAAAATAATAATAAGTTTGTATGCATAGACATGTGGTAATTGTGATACAAAAATAGGAATTGAAAACCACACAACGTCATACACAAAATGAGCAATAATTGTACTAAGCAAACCAAATCGTAAATAAATAGCTCCCCAGATAAACGATGGAATAAGCAGTTCAATAAGACGAGCATACGCTGGTTGCACTGGATAATTGGCATGTGCAGCACCAAAGATAATTGCTTGTACAATAAATGCAGCGCCTATCCACCAATTTCTTTTACCAAAATAATTTCCTATCAACGCAGCTCCTGCTAAAGGAATTGCTCGAAACAGACATTCTTCCATAAATCCAGCATTGAGGGATTGTGCAATGGGTGAAAACCATGGAGCATATGTTGCAAGAATATTAGGATCAAACAACATTTCTGCGGGTGACCACCACCCTAAATAATTGGTAGAGAAATAGTAAAATGCAATAACAAATGCACAACTCAGTCCAACAAGCAGATATCCGCCAAAAATTCTGCCAAAAACTGCATAAGATGTGACAACATCAGATTTGAATAAAGACCATAATTGTGGATGATTTCCAAATGCGCGACGTGTTAACCCTTCTGCTACTGTAATGACTGTGGTAAGAAATGCGGTATACAGAAAGAATTGTATCAATAAGCTGAGCAAAAGTTGTATAAAAAACCCATATGATGAAAGAGATGTTTGATAACGCATCCATAAAAATGGCAATTGATTGATTGTGACAAGTGTTGAGAGAGCGGAAAGGAATGTTCCCCATAGTAATGGCTGTCTGATAATCTGCCAGCGATGTCTCGTGAGATATAAAAGACCAAAACCGCAACCAACAAGAATATACAATAATACCATTAAAATAGTTGCAACCCAGGCAATGATATTATTTGCTGAACGCATTTCTGCATAACGTCGATTAAATGCTTCGGGAACTTTAACAAAATGATTGAGCCTTGTCATTTTGTCACCACTCACCACTATTTTTAAACGATAGAGTCCTGCGCAAGTTTTTGTTTCGGCTTCATCATTTGTAGATAAATTTTCAGCAGGCGCAGTCCGACATAGCCTTGGCGACGACGGACCAATTTTTTTATCTTTCCGTTCATAAATAAATGTGTGATCAAGGCGTCCACTTGTTTCCAATTTTTGTGATGCTTCAACCAAAGTGTACTGAGAAAAATCGATGCTCCAATCTTTTGTTGCATCATGTTCTGCTATTTTTTGTGCATCACTTTCTGACAATTGTGCGCCTGGAATATTTTCTGAGAGTGTTTCAACAAATCCATACGGTTTGCCATCAGGAGTGAAGATGATAGTTGTTTCATTTTTTTCATGCTCTTTAAAATGACGAACCTGCCATGTATACGGCATATACAGTTTTTCATCCATCATTGCAATGAATGCATCTTTTCCTCCTGCTTCCAGTTCTACAAATGTTTTGACATTATTATCCGTATTAAACATTGCTGCAGATTGGTAATCGTGAGGAGTAAAATGATATTTTTGATCAAGTTCATGAGCTTTTTGTAACGCGTGCTCAAGATCCATAGTGATGGAAATATGAATGATTGGAAAGGTTTGTGGAAAAAAATGAAATGCAAAAAAATACATTAATCCTGATAATATTGTTGCGCTGATCCATACAAAAGGTGAACGGAGTGAGATTTCCATTATTTACTCATTATCGTTCGCTCACTTCGACAAGCTTCCTACTTCGCCAAGGCTTCGTAGGACACGCAGTACGAACTTTTTAGATTATTTCACCGTTCGTGATGCCGCGTCCTCCGAAGTTTTAACGAAGGAGGAAGCTTGTCGAAACATACGAACGAATTAATTATTTTCTGTCTGCTGACACACATCAATAATATTACCATATAAATCTTTAATTAATGCATCAATTCCCCAAAATTCATTGGTAGGTTGTTTGATAATGGTAACTCCTTTTGCCGCAAAGTGTGCGATTGTTGCATGACAATCATCTACTGATAAAACAAAAAAAGGAATGCTACCACTTTGTTTGCCAATAATTGCATGGTCTGCTTGCTCCTGAGGCAGGAGTAGAGAGAGAGAAATAGGTGAATCTTTGGTAGGAGCTATGGTGAGCCAATACCATGTGTTATCATCTGCTTTGTGTGCTTCTGTAATTTCAAAACCAAGTTTTTCAGTATAGAAAGCCAAAGCTTCATCCTGATTACGTACTAAAAGTGAAAAGTGACTTATTTTTGATGACATACATGAATCCTAAGAGATGATGCAAAAAAGTTGATGTTTAGTAATAAAGTTTTCTTGAATTTGTTCGTTAATTTGTTTGTTAATTTGTTTGTTATCTTGAACCGTCAATTTTTTTGCAGTTTCGATATCTTTTTTTACCGCTAATACAGCTTTACTATATTCACTGTCATTTGGTAGGTGCATTCGATCACAACCAAGTGCTAATAATAATTTAAAAGCTTTTAAATTATTATGATCGAAAGCTTGTCTTGGTAAAATATCTTCGCATGTTAAGTAAGGAAACATTGAACAACTGTTAAGGTTTTTTAATAATATTGTAATACATTTTTCATGATCACAATCTATGGTAACACGTAAAGCTTTTTCTAAATGATCATAAATTTCATCAAAATCAAAAGATTTTTTCATATATTTTTTTTGATCAATATATTTTATGATTGCATCACTATTACCTGATAAACAGTTTATGAGTAAATCTATGAGCTTTTGTATATCTAATTTTGATTCAAAGGTAGAAATTTTATATTGGGTAAGGATTTCATTTAGTATTTCGTCATCGTTATATAAGGCAATTCCATGAAGATCTAAAATCAATGGTCTGTGAAGATCTAAAATCAATGGTCTGTCCGCATATTTATCAATATAAACATGAGGATTTCGATTTTCTACAAGATTTAAAAGGTCGCTGTTTTTTAGAATGTTTTTAACGCCTTCATAATTGCGATTATACGCTGCGCACAATAGTATCCGTGTCATATGATGTGGAGAAATATTGCAACGATTTTGTGTGAATATATCAGGTGATTTTATGGAAAATTTTTGAGCACATTCTTTATTAACGAGTTGAAGATTCGAGTTGTTTTCTGAAAGTTTAATAATATTTTTTTGTAGTTCTAATGGTAACTCAGAAAAACCAGTAACCGTAACTAATGCTTGCGACTCCATACAGAAGATCTGTTGAGTAATGATTAATACACTCAATATAATGTATTTTTTTGTAAATGAGACCTTCATGATATCCTTATAGTAATGATTAATGTTTTTAAAAATATGTAGATCAACGGTTATTGTTCAAGATACATGTTATTTTGAATAATACAATAATAAGAAATGCCGTTGGTTAAACGGCATAAAAATAATAAATATGTAAAGAAAAATGTTTTAATTATGTGGATACGTTAGTGGTATTCCTTGCTTCCATCTAAAAATATTAGTCGGATCATATTTTCTTTTTGTTTTAATGAGACGTTTTACATTTTTTCCATAATAATCATGGAGATACTGATTACCTAATTCATAATCAACCAAATTAGAGTAGCTATACGGTGACGTGTATGGTTCAAGATCACGATACAGTTGGCGGAGTAAAGCTATTGTTTCATGTGATTGATCTTCATGGAACCAATATGCAAATTGGAAAAACCATGCAAATGCATCACGCGGAAAATATGAACTGTTTGGATTGTGCTGTGAAATTGCACCATTAAGCGCTGAACCAAAGAAATAGTTGATACGAATATTTTCACCTTTTTCTTGGAGTTTACTGAAAAGGTCGGTTACAATTTGCAGACCTTTTTTTGGTAATGGTTCAAAAAGAAATTTACTTTTTACTTTTGAAAACGGCGGAGTTGGTGTTGATGCAATTTTCGTTGCAGCTCCGGTGTAATTGCCGCGATAGTTGTTGGTAATTGTGGGATTAAATTGTTCAAAAGCGCAGTGCCATTCATTGAGAGGTACTGGTCCAACTTTAAGGGCATTGATTGTTACGCGTGATGTTCCTGTTCGGTAAGAAAAGATACATTCAGTTGTGATATTTTCTGGCAATGTGGTTATCCATTGTTGCCATGTGTTAAAAATCTTTTTTGCTAATTTTGGATTCCAATCCCATTGTAATGAAACAAGACTGACCGTGGGAATATAATACATGTTGAAGGTAAATCCTAAAACAATACCAAATGCATTGGCTCCTGCACCGCAGAGTGCCCAAAATAGATCAGGATAATTGTCAGGCGTAACATCAATAATTATTCCATGTGCATTCAAAAGACGAATGCTTGTAATAGAATCAGATGTTAAACCAAATGGACGAGCAAGATACCCAATACCCCCACCTAATGCCAAACCACCGGTACACACAGCAGGACATGTTCCTGTAGGAATAGCATAATTAAGATCACCTAATGTACTGATAACATCTCCTAAATGAGCACCAGCACCAATAAATGTTGTACTGCTCTGTATATCAGGAATAATAGTATCAAAATTACGTAAATCGATAATGTAGCCATTTGATAATGAGCCTGGTCCAAAACAATGACCCCCTGAACGGACTGAAAATGGTAAATGATTTTGTTTGAGAATGTTAAATGCATAAATTAATTCATTTTCAGTTGTTGGTACAATGATTGCTGCAGGAAAAAAATTAAACCGTTTATTGAACCCAAAACGATTAGTGTTATAAATATCGGAGCATGGATACATCACATACGAAAGATTTTGTAGTGCTGGAGGGATGCTCTCAAGCAACATACACATATTTTGATTGGGATAAATTTCTTCTAATGGATTGTCAGTGCAGGTGTATTCGCAAGGATATGTAGCAAAAGTTGCGTGGTGAATGAGATTAATGAGTGTGATTAATATAAGAAGGAATTTCAAGTTTTTTTTCATTGGGAGATCCTTTTTTTATGTGAGGGTATGAAAATTTATTGATGTCGGTCAATAATTTTCAAAAGGGGTTCAGCTATATTCTTGCTATTATTGTTTTTTATGTGGTAATTTCGATATGTATAATACAATTAGGTAAAAATTAAACCAATAATGAATAGGGGGAAATTCATGAAACGTTATACGCAAATCGCTTTATATATGCTTATTGCGCAATTTACTGCATTAAATGTTGTGTATGCAATGCAAACAAATGAAGACCCAAATTTTATTGTAAATAAGATTACAAGAAATTCTGATTTGTCCGAAGCTGATGAAAATCAATATAACTTATTATGGCTTGGTAGTCTTGGTACAGCAGGTTCATTTCTTGCTGGTGCAGCTGCAACTATTGGAGCTGGTGTAGGAGCATATCAAAAAGCAGGAGCGTTGCAACCTACAATTCCTGAACCAATTTCAACTGAAATGATGAAAAGCGGAATGACAAATCCTAGATTACTATGGCTTCGTAAGCTTGGTACAACAGGTGACTATGTTGCTGATACAGTTTCAACTTTTGGAGCTGGAAGAGGGATACAAAAAGCAGAAGCTGTACAATTTATACCTCCAACAAAGCAAGTTTATAATTGGGTGACAAATCCTTTAGTTTTAGCTGGATTAGGATCTCTTGGCGCTGGTTATATCAGTTATAGAATATTATATCCTCGTATTCGTGCTGGTGTTCTGAATAAAGTGCAAAAATTTATTGATGTATGCGAAAAATTGGAAAATGATAGTCCTCGTGGAGCAAATATTTTAAATTCTAGTTTTAATAATATTGATGCGTTACAAGCATCTCTTCCTCAATCATGGTTAGGTACTAATACTCTTGCTATATATAATGCTTTATTTAATTTACTCAAGCAGGCACAAGTAGCAAAAAAGTTATTAGAATATATTGGAATATCTGATTCTCAGATTCAAGAAAAATATAGATTAATAACAGGTTATATTGTAAATCTTAGCTATAATGAAGGAATTTATAAGCCTTCAGCTCTATTAGAATATCAAAAAAGAATGCAAGAAGAAGCAACACATAAGAACAAAAAGAATCAAGATGAACAAGAAGAATATGCAAGAAAACAAAAATTGGCGATGCTTGCTAATGTGCAGGCTAATACAGATCTACAGCAACAAGGTGCGGGCTTAACAAGAGCAACAAAAATTGAAAAATGGATGAACATAGCTGGTAATATTTTGAGAAATTTTCGGAATGGAGTGAATTATACTTATCAGAATTTCTATAATATATTGGGCGGTACTGCGGTTGGTGTTGCCTCGGGATACGGTCTATGGCATTATATGAAATATAAATTAGGTTTTGCTGGACAATAATAAGACTCAATAAAATTGAAAAAAACCTCATTGCCCAAAAAGCGATAATAGTTCATACACATTATGAAAACGCTTGATGGTGCATGAGGTTTTTTCAATGACTTGATTTTTTGCAACCAAAAGGGTTGTAATACCAAATTTTTCAGCCTCCTTGACGAGATGACCAATATTATTAATTGGTTTAATTTGTCCGGTGAGGCTGATTTCGCCTAAAGCAATTGATTTTTCTGGTAATGGTTCTTGGAAATAGCTAGAAAGCAGTGCAAAAGCAGTTCCTAGATCACTTTCTGCTCCGGTAATTTTAAAACCACCACTGACTTTAAAAAATATGTCTTGCATACTTAATTTTATTTTGACGTACTTTTCTAAAATTGCCGCAATGAGTACTACTTGTTTGTGATCAAGTCCAGACACCACTCGTTGTGGCATTGTTAATTTTGAAGCATTTGTGAGTGCTTGCAGTTCAAGTAAAATGGGACGCGATCCTTCCATAATGCTGATAATGGCTGATCCAGGAGCATGTGACATTTCACTTAATAAATGCGCATTAATATTTGGCACTTCTTGCAAACCATTATGTTCCATGGAAAAAAAACCAAGTTCATTAATTGCACCAAATCTGTTTTTGACTGCTCGTAATATTCGCGTTTGCCAACGATCTTCACCTTGTAAATAAAATACCGCATCAACCATATGTTCTAATGTTTTGGGTCCTGCAATAATACCTTCTTTGGTGATATGTCCTGTGATAATAACAGTAATGTTGTGTTCTTTACTTAATCGCATCAGTTGAAATGCTGCTTCACGCAGTTGACTAACACTTCCAGGCAGTGTTGCTGAATCATTGATGTAACAATTTTGTATGGAATCAATGATGATAATGTCAGGTTTTTCTGTACGAGTTGCTGCAATCATACTTGTAAGTTCTGCTGCGTCGGAAAAAAGAAGACCCTTCGATACATTCTCCTTCGGAGAACACTCAGGGCGAGTGGAGGAAGGATTAGTAAGAGATGAGCGTAGACGTAAGGCACGTCCTTTAAGTTGCTGTAACGATTCTTCCGTTGAAAAATAAAAGACACGTTTTGTTTTTGCGATTTCGTATGCAACTTGCAAAAGTAACGTTGATTTACCAATGCCTGGATCACCGGTGATAACAACCAAAGATTCGGGAACAAGACCACCTCCAACAACGCGATCCCATTCGCCAATGCCAGAAAAGATTCGTGGTAAATCTTGGGTATCAATTGCATCTAGTGATACTAATTGGGGAGTTTCCGCGTGAGAATATATTTTTGTAGCGCTGTGGGTTGCGGAGATAACATTTTCAACTAATGAATCCCATT
>DATAXH010000095.1:0-10681 GCA_036266775.1 Candidatus Babeliales bacterium
CGATAATAATTTTATTGCAGAACTGAGAAAAAGTATTTGTCCACGATATTCTCTTAACAAAATAGATATCCCTCAAGAATATATTACTGTCGCAGTGCATATCAGAACTGGCGGAGGATTTTATGCTGATCATGATAAAAAACGTGAAAAACACCCTCTACGCTTTGTTCCTGAACAGTTCTTTATCCAACAAATAGATCGCATTGCTCATATGTTTCCTGAACAAAAACTATATATTCATATTTTTACTGATCATCAACAACCGAAAGTCCTTAAAAAAAGATTTAAAGAAGCTCTTAATAATCCTCTTCTAATCTTTGATTGTAGAAAAAATAATAATTCTCACAGTTCAAATGTTTTAGAAGATTTTTTTTCAATGATGGATTTTGATTGTATCATTCGTCCCGCATCCAATTTTTCAAAATATATTCAGTATCTTGGCAATAACAAAATAGCTATCTTTCCATCAGGATTACATAAAGATGCGCAAGGAAAAGCTGTTATTGACACCATTTCTATTGTAACTCGAGATGCAGTGGGTAGCCCATGGCATGAAAAAAAGGTAATTATCGCGTAGTAAAACGAAGTCCGCCATAGCTTAAGCGACGGTGGACGTAAAAAAAGGATCTTTTTATGATATTGTCTTCTATACCTCAACCCTTTATTGAAATAGCAATTATATTATTCATCTACCTCGCAGGTATGGTACTTATTACCTGTTATAAAGGAGACACCAGTATTGGTAACTTTACCTGGGGTGGCGGAGTTTTAATTGTTACGCTGTACACATTTTTGCGTATGAGCAATTTCTTACTCCAACAAATTATTGTAACAACTATGATCTGTTTGTGGTCAGTACGACTTATTTTATATGTTTATCGCCGTTACAGCGGCAAAGATCCACGTTTTACACATTGGAAATGGCACGGTTTTAAGGCATTGATCATTAACAGTTTTTGGGTCTTCGGACAATCGATTATGATTGTTATCATGAGTTTACCCATTGCACAAATTAATACATACAATATCCCTCATGCTCTTTCTTTTTTTGAAATTCTTGGAATTATCCTTTGGACAATTGGATATATGTATGAATCAGTCAGTGATTATCAACTGTCCCAATTTATGCATAACCCCAAAAATAAAGGCCACGTCATGAGCAGTGGCCTTTGGCATTATTCTCGTCATCCAAACTATTTTGGTGAAAGTGTAATGTGGGTGGGAATTTTCTTTATGGCACTTGTAGACTTGCCTTACAGTTTGATTTGTATCGTCACTCCCATTACCATAACTTTCTTACTCGTTTACGTAACCGGTATTCCTTTACTTGAAAAAGCAATGGAAAACAATAGTGAATATCAAGAATATAAACGACACACGAGCAAATTTATTCCGTGGTTTTCTACAAAATAACTTTTTCAATAGTACGCATGTGATTATTGTCTTGTGTAATCTCAAAATAATAACCAGGTGCGTATGTCGCAACTAACTCTTTATCATGCGATATAATCAGTACCGTAAGATCAAGTTCTTGTGCTAATTTTTGTAAACATTGCATCACCATGTGTGCATTTTTTGGATCAAGTGCTGCGGTTGGCTCATCAAGTAGCAATAATTTTGTTGGTTTTTGTGATGCAATTACAATAGCCAGAATCTGCTTTTGCCCACCTGATAATTGATCAACTTGTTTATTGCAATCAATGTTAAATTCCTGCAAAAAACTCATATTGGTTGATTTAGGTAATGAATGCAATCCTGGATATCGCGATAAATTGGCACATTGCAAGTTTTGTTGTACAGAAAATTGATTTGCTAACATTTCATCAACATCTTGCACAACTATCGTAATGTACTCACTTTTTATCTTTTGACCATCAATCGTAAAATCTCCCGTTAACTGCGCACCTTGCGGAATATTTTTTTGTAAAATATTAAAAAAAGTTGATTTACCCGAACCGTTTTGACCACGTAAAAAATTAAGTTTATCCGGCAAGCAGTGCAATGAAACATTTTTAAAAAACGGCTTATCTGCAGAAAAAGCAAAATCCATATGTTGAATATACAAACCTTGTGTTAGTACTGACATAACTATACTCCTAAATGATCAATGTGTTGTTTAGTTTTTTTACGATACGTCAGCACTAAAATGCATAATGTTACAAGCGCCTGTATGGTAGTAAAATATTTTAAATTAAAACCAACTCTCAGCAGTAACTGCTGTAACACAAAATATGCTAAACAACCAACCAAAGGCATTGCTATATTGATTGGTTTCATTGGTCGCACAATCACTTTTCCTAAAATTAATGCCGTGATACACAACAGCGCTTTACCAAAACCCATCGTGATATCAGCAAAACCATTTGATTGTGCAAACAGATAACCACTCAAACCTGCAAGTGCATTACTTAATACAACACCAACAATAAACACATACGAGACAGAAATACCGTGATGTCGCAAAAAATGGGGATTATTACCATACAGTGCAAAAGCGTATCCAATCTGTTTTGTAAACAAAAAAGAAAAAGACGCAACAACTATACAAACTAAAACAGCAAGCGTCACCATTTCTGGATGACGCTCTATTCCTGCGCTGATTAAAGGATTTTCATATGCACTCAACGATATATAACTTCCTGCTATTAATTGATTAATGCCATAAAAAATACCAAACGTAATGATACTCGAAAGCAAATGTGGCATTTTTGCATATTGCGTCATCATACTTGATGTAAGACCAACAACTGCACCACCGCATAAACTTGCAATAATAACAATGGGTAATTGTATAACCATTGGCAATGTATCTGTCAGCGCAATACATTGCGCAGCAATTATTGCGCCAAAAACATACGCACTTTCGATACTCAAATCAGGAATTTTCATTAAAGAAATAGTGATATATGCACCAAGCATTAATGGTATATGCATCAAACATTGTTCTATGATAATCAGTAAAACATCTATATTCATACAACAATAACTCCCTCTTTTTGTAATTGAGCTAATTTTTCTTTACTCAAATGCAAGCCTTGTTGTTCCATAGTTTTTGTATTTATTTTAAGACGTCGCGTTTCTAAAGGACGTACAGAAAGCATAGTTGGTGATTCTTTACCTTCAAGGATACGTTGTGCTAATCGTGCACCAGTAACTCCATGATCATATTCACGCTCACCAAATGCCAATGCGGCTCCTTTATCAGCTGAATTAAGATCAGAAGCAAATAACGTCACATGATAACGTCCGCATAATGTAATGAGACTATCAATACCTGCAACCGTCGTATGATCAATTAAAATCATCAAAACATCAACATTATGCAAAAAACTTGGTACTTTTTGTGTTATTTCATTTTGATGTGCAACAACAACTGTGTTCAGAGTAATATTTTTTGCATGCAATATTTTTTCCAAATCTTCACGATTTTTTTCTAATCCTTTCTTTTGTGCAGGATTATAAACAAGCAACACTGTTTTCACATCATGTTTTATCCGTAATAACGCATCTATTTGTTGTTCATATGCAACAGTTTCAGTTGTACCCGTTGCCATACCTCCCGGATGAGCAAGCGATTGCACCAAGCCTATTCCAACAGGATTATCAACAGCAGCAAATATCTGTGGTATTATTGATTGTCTTTTTTTAGACAATTCAAAAATAGAATGGGAACATTGCGTACCAATGGTAAATACTAGATCATAATTATGTTGCACAATTTCATCCGCTTGTGCTCGCAACAATGTAGGATTACCATTTGCATTGTATTCATCGAATGCATATTTTTTATGACTTGATGCATTCAGTGTCTCTTCAAAACCCCGCATAATCTCTGTCATTGATGGATGTTCTGCGGGAACAAATAAAGCTATGCGATAATCTGCAACTGAACGCTTTTGTTTCAGCACATACTCAACACCAACCAACAACACTACACATGCAACAATAACAGTTACTAATTGTTTCTTATTCATGATCATTTCCTTAATTAAATAGTTATATAAAACACCCAGATACTTTAGTTTTACCTTCATTAACTTTGGTCAACTCATGTACAAGCACTACTTTACTCATATCAGTTTCTCGTACCATATTCATGCGATTGATGGTGGCGTCATGAATAACTTGTTTATTAACATCTTTCAGCAAAAACTTAACATTGGTTTGAGCAACTTCCTTACAAATCAAAGATTGTTCCATAGCAGTAATATTTATACACATCAATAAAAAAAGACAATTGATTACATATGTAATTAATTTCATATAAAGTCCTTGTAAAAAAACTTAAATTATACAAAAGATATTACTGATAGCGACAAACTATCAGCATATTTTGAGATCGTTAATATATAAACAGAGAAATGTAATTATAGAAAAAAAGATTAGCGCTGCCAGCGCCAAGAAAGAGACTTGTCCGCCGTAGCCTTGCCTGCGCTTTGTAGCCTTGGCGAAAGAGGGGCGAAGGAGGGAAGGTTTTGGATGTAAGATTTTGCTTGAATCATACTGTTCAATGACATACTTTGTGCAGTAGCCGTAGCAAAAGAAATCATATGAAATCCCATACTTAAGGGAGGTGAAACAAAATACCTTACTAAATATAACGGTACTTTAAGGCATTCCCCTTGTCAATAACAGAAAAAAGCTCTCTAATTTTTTAAGCTTATTTTTTAAGAACCAAATGTGGTTCTTCACCAAGAGCAGCAAATAAACGCGCAATACTGGCCAAAGTTAAATTTGCTTTTCCTTTTTGAATCTTGGCTATATGGGCTGGACTAACATCAAGACGTTCAACAAGTTCATTAAACCCTATATCTTTTTGCTCCATTAAATTAGCCATTTTATTGGCTATATCATCTTGTAATGCTTTGAGGGCTTTAAATTCAAGTTCTGCCTGTTCTTGAATCATTTGAATTTCTTCTTTAGTAAGACGTTTTTTCATTAAATCATGAAAATCTTTTAATTCATATTTCTTAGACTTAATATTCTTTTTCATATTTACTTTCCTCTTAAAATTATTGCCAATCTTTTACGTGCAAGTTTTATATCCCCTTCCTGCGTATCCTTATCTCCTGCATGTAACAATATAATAATCATATCTTTATAAAATCCATAATAGACTCTGATACCATATCTTCGATCTCGTAATTCAAAAAGTCCCTTCCCCAATGATCTACTATGCGGCAATTTTAAATCTTTTCCATTAAGCTCAAGAAAGCTTAATTCTTTTGAGATAGCTATAAATTGATCTTTCGATAACTTAAGTAACCATTTTTCCAGAACTTTTTTACCCGAAACATCTTCCCAATACTTTAAAATCCATTTTCCCATAACACCACTTTCCTTTTTACCACTAGGATACATTATTATTTTACTATATTATAATATAGTGGTCAATGGTATTCATTTTTTTACAAACAATGCATTTCCAAAAAAAGATTGTGTTGTATCAGCAAAATCACGTCCAACGTGCTCAAAGCCATACTCACCCATCCAAGCAACCACATCTTCATACAGTGGCTGCCCCTCATAACTTTCTATGAATGAAACCTCCGCCAAGACAACTTTGATATTATGAATCATTTTGGGCGCTGCTTGTAAAATGGCAAGTTCGTGACCTTGAGTGTCAAGCCATAACAAATCAATTGCCCTAACCCCATTTTTATCCGCCCATTGATCAAATGTAATGGTCTGCACAGTTGTCATTCGAGGAAAAATAATTGGTGAACGGGATAAACGTTCTTTTGGTTTATGAAGAGATCCTGCTTGGGAAGCAACGCCTGGTTTTGTAGGTTTTTCTGAAATATAAAATTCAGCCGTTCCTGTGTGATCACTCAAAGCTAATGGATGTTGATGAACATTGGGTAGCATGCTTGTATTGTTCAACAATCGTTCATAAATTTCTGGCACCGGTTCAAATGCGTGAATAACACCTTGTGGCCACTGTAATGCCATTTTTCTGGTATCATTACCATCAAAAGCGCCAGCTTCTACAATTACGGGATTGTCAGGTAAGAATTGCTTGAGTGTTTCGATAGTTTTGTGGGAATTAAATATAATCATTATTTTTGGGTCTTTATAAAAATATATTTATCAATTATAGTAACGCTATTCATTAAGAATTTATACAAAAAAAGAAAGGTTTCTATGTTAAATGTATCTAAAAAACTATTTTTATTACCAATCATTTTTTTTATTACAGCACATACGCAGTGTTCTGAAAATGTTCAATCAGTTAAAATAACAGGGGGTACTCTACAATTGGACGCATCCCCAAAAGATGACTCTATCCAAAATAATTCTGCTCTATTGAATCTTGGAAGATTTCTTGCTCCCTATGCAATTCCTGCAATTTTAACGTACATCATACAAAAATATAATGAAGATCCTGGAGTGGCTGCGATAAATAAAGAAATTAAAAAAATTGAATTGGAAACGAAACAACATCCTGATTATTCCATAATTAGTTTACAACTCAAAAAAAACAAAGCTGAAGAAAAAAATCTTATAAATACAGAAAAACGATTAGAATTAGAAATAAAAAATGCCCAATTAATGCAACATTATGAAGACAAATTAGACCAATTTAGAACATGTGATAAGCCTCTTACGCAAGCTTATTGCGACAGTATGAGCAAAATATATCAACGAAAACTAGAAGAATCTATTCAACAAAGATCATAAAAAATATAAATATAAGCTTTTTTATTTTTCCCCTTTTTTCTCACCTTTTCTGGTACACTATAGATATACTTGACATTATCTCATCAAAAAAACTACTATCAACACAGAAAAAGGACTTCCATGAAACATCCTTTATCAAAAATAGCTCTTGTAACAGTTTCACTCTTCATGATTCTTTTTGGAGCACAATATCTACAAGAACTATTGCAAAATCAAAAAAAGAGCGAAACTATAACCAAAAACGTGAACAATATGAAGTTAAGTATCGTCATTCCCGCCTATAATGAAGAAAATCGCATAGAAAAAACTTTACGCGCCTATCATAAATTCTTTTCAGAAAAACATATGCCATTCGAACTTGTTGTCGTACTCAATGGTTGTAAAGATAACACCATTGGCGTTGTTGAAAAAGTACGCAAAGAATTAGCTACAAAAAATATTCTTGTTATTGATTTACCACAAGCAGGAAAAGGCCTTGCAATTAAAGCAGGATTTGCTGATGCTCTTACTCGTGATAATGATTTAATTGGCTTTGTTGACGCTGATATGGCAACAAAACCTGAAGCTTATAATGATCTTATTACTCATATGGATGGTAATGATGGTGTTATTGCGAGCCGTTACATGCCAGGAGCACAAATTTCTCCACCACGCCCTGCATGGAAGCGTTGTGGCAGCAGATTAGTATACGAACCGTTAAAGTGGTTACTCTTCGGTTTATCATATTACGATACTCAATGCGGTGCAAAACTGTTCAAACGAGCAACGCTAGAAACTGTCACACCACAACTGACTGTTGCTCAATGGGCTTTTGATGCTGAACTACTCTATTTATGCAAAAAAGCAGGTTACACTGTCATAGAAGTCCCAACGGTTTGGGAAGATCAAGCAGATAGTAAATTAACCCTTAAAGGTGGCATGCGCATGATTAGTTCCCTATTCAAAGTGTGGTGGCAGCACTTGTGGGATAAAAAAGAAAAGCAAAAATGAGCAAATTCTATAAAGATTTAAAAGCAGGACTCGAAGAAATCATTGCTTATAAAGAAGGCAAAATCAAATTACGTTCAAAGGTAATAGAAATTCCTGAATCTCCAACAAATTCTAAAAAGAAGATATCAAAAATAAAAAACCCGAAATAATCGGGTTTTTTTTAAATTAGCTCCGGAATTTCTTGATTATTTTCCATATAAAATTCAATTGCTGCAGATATTGGCTCCTGAATTAATTGCATTGCCTCATCAACTGATGGAGCATCTGTGCATATCCCCGGTAATTCATTAACATACACAACATATATTTTATTATTGTTTTCATCTGTTGTTTGCTCAACTGTGTATGTCCATGGCAAATTGAGATAATAACTTAATTTTTTATACTGTTTTTTAGTAACCATGATCTTTTAAAATCTCCTCTAAATTTTTAAAGGGTTTTTGTTAATTAAAACTTGTCAGGCATTCCAAGCGCAGTAGTAGCTTCCTGTATTTCCTTATCATAATTAACAAGATTAGGAACATATTTTAAACGTAACTTCAGGAAATCTTTCATATATTCAAATGACGATGTATCACCTTTATATTTTGCAGTTAATATCTCAACTTTTTGTAAAAATGCTTCTGACTGCAAAACTTCTAGATCAACTGCATATTTTTCATTAATCATCTTAATCATCTGAGCAAGTTTTTTGCCATTTTCAGAATCTGGTCCCCACTGCTTCATGCGTTCATATTTAGCGGGATCTGTTTTAAACTGCTTTTCTTGTAATTCCTGCATATCTTTATCAAAACGAGCAAGATCTGGTGCATATTTTAAACGAAGCGCAAAATATTCTTTTGCAAATGCAGGTGATGTTTTATCGTTATGATGTTTTGCTGCTAATAAATCGACTGCTTGTAAAAATGGTTCTGTTGTCAATAAAGCAAGATCATTTTTATATTTATCCATAACTTCTTTAATTGCTTGAGCAAGTTTTTCTCCCTTTTCAGTCCCTGGCATCATTTCTTGCATCTGTTGATATTTCTCAGGATCTGTTTTTTGCAGATCTTCTGCCTGTTTTTTCATCTGAGCAACACGAGCATTTTTTAGATCCTCAAGCCTTTCAATCCCTTCCATCCAAACTTCTTTTGAATCCTTAGATTCTTGAGGAGTTATTATCAAGGATTTGCCATCAGTACAAATCTTAACAAGCGCACCTTCATTAATATTAAGTAACTCTAAAATGGCACGATCTAAGATCAATGCATTACTGTTACCATATTTAACCAGTTTTTTTAGCATTTTTGCCCCTAAAAATTAAGGTTGTATTAAACATTTACATAACATAATATAATACAATGTTATACCATTGTCAAAATAATTGTTATATCTTTGTATAACATTACACCTGAATTGGAAATTTAGAGCAAGTGCCTCTTACTTTAGTCTTTATCGCATTTAACACTGTACCATTATCATGGTGACGGATAGCATCATCCATTAAATGTGCAATCTGTTGAGCGATTTCCATTTGCATGCCACGGGTTGTAATTGCCGGCGTACCAATACGAATGCCACTCGTTATCCATGGTTTTTCAGGATCAAATGGAATGCAACTGCGCGTTACAGTGATCCCTGCTTTTTCAAGTGCAACTTCCGCCTTTAATCCCGTAATATTTTTTGATCGTAAATCCACAACAAATAAATGATTATCTGTTCCACCTGCAACAATACGATATCCTAAATTGATCATCTCTGCAGCCATTGCTTGCGCATTCACGATAATCTGCTTTTGGTATTCAACAAATGATGGTTGCAATGCTTCATGGAATGCTACCGCTTTTGCAGCAATAGTGTTCTCTAATGGCCCACCTTGCATTCCTGGAATAATGGAACGATCAATTTTAGCAGCATGTGCAGCAGAGGTCATAATCAAGCCACCACGTGGGCCACGCAATGTTTTATGCGTTGTACTTGTGGTGAAATCTGCGTAACTAAGAGGACTTGGGTGCAATCCAGCAGCAACCAATCCTGCAATATGCGCAATATCAGCAAGCAATAATGCATTCACACTTTGTGCAATTTTTGCTAATCGTTCAAAATCAATTGTCCGCGAATAGGCAGATGCACCACAAATAATCAACTTTGGTTGACATTCTTGCGCCATTTTTTCAATAGCATCATAATCAAGAAGTTCAGTTTCACGATCAACAGTGTATTGTACACTGTTGAATAACGTGCCCGAAAAATTAACCCCATGACCATGCGTCAAATGTCCACCAGAAGCCAAACTCATTCCCAAAATAGTATCACCGGGTTGCAGCACAGAAAAATAAACCGCCATATTCGCTTGTGAACCAGAATGCGGCTGTACATTTGCATGTTCGGCATGAAACAGCTCTTTACATCGTTCAATGGCTAAAGTCTCAACTTCATCAATCACCGCACATCCAGGATAATAACGTTTCCCTGGATATCCTTCCGCGTATTTATTGGTCAGCACTGATCCTGTTGCCTCCATAACCGCCGATGAAGCATAATTTTCTGAAGCAATCAGATTAATGGTATCGTCTTGGCGCTGCTCTTCCCGCTCAATCAGTTGAGCTATATGTGGATCTCTTGTATGTAAATTCATACTTTCTCCAAATTTAAAAAATAAAAATAATTAGTCTCATATTGCCTTTAAAGCGCTCGCCCTGAACCTGTTGAAGGGTATCTTCGAGCGCGTTTAATCCTTTAACAAGTCAGGATGAACGCTCAGTAGAGGCGAATTTGCCTTTTTCTGAGGCTTTTTTTATAATAATAAAAGGACTAATTGCGTCAACTTAAAGGAAATCTTGTGATATCTACGACCGAATTTAAAAAAGGTACAAAAATTCTTTATAATAACGCCCCATACATTATTCTCGATTACCATAGTGTAAAACCAGGAAAAGGCGGCGCATTCATCAAAACTAAAATGAGAAATATGATCACCGGGCTTATTTGGGAAGATACCTTCCGTTCTGGTGAGAAATTCGAACAGCCT
>DATAXH010000096.1:0-4162 GCA_036266775.1 Candidatus Babeliales bacterium
AAAATTCCCAATCCGCTCGCCCTGAGTGTTCTCCGAAGCTTTACGAAGGAGAATGTATCGAAGGGTGCAAAAACTTCTCTCCGTTTATTAACTTATCAAATCACATAAACACAAACTTTCTTCCTATGAGTATGCGTCCACAGGCGCATGATATTATCCGCACATGGGCATTTGATACCATCGTAAAATCATGGATGCATAATGAAATTATTCCATGGAAAGATATTGTTATTTCTGGCCACGTACTGAGTGATGGCAAAGAAAAACTTTCAAAATCAAAAAATAGCGCAAATGCAATGGATCCCGTAACATTACTCCAAAAATATCCTGCCGATGCAATCAGATACTGGACAGCTTCAGGACGTCTTGGTCAAGACATGATGTTCTCAGAAGAGCAACTGAAAGTTGGTCAAAAACTGATCACCAAATTATGGAATGCTTTTCTTTTTGCGCAACCACATTTAGCCAACTTTGCTACCCCGCATACCGCCCCGCAGCACATCGGTGCCATTAATAAATGGTTGCTGCATACTATTTCAGCCTGTTTTGAAAAATATCAGCACTACTTTGAACAACATGAATTTGGTTTAGCACTGAATATGATAGAGCAATTTTTCTGGAGCAATTTTTGCGACAACTATTTGGAACTGATTAAAAATCAACTGTTCAATCCTGAACAGTACAAAACTGAAGAAGTGGATGCAACGCGTTGGACATTGTACCATGCCGGTTTACGAATATTGCAACTGTATGCACCCTATTTGCCACACATAACAGAAGCAATTTACCAAGAACTATATACACAACATGAAAATATAAAATCAATTCATCAAACACGTTACCAAGATGTACAGACTCCATACATTTTTGCAAATGAAGCAGATATCATGAATGATGTTATTACGATCGCAACACAAGTACGTAAACTAAAATCAGAACATCAACTTTCTCTGAAAACTCCACTGACAACCATGAACATTTTTGTAGAAACAGCAGCTTTAAGTGACAAACTTGATCAACTCAAACAACATGATCAACTGATTCGTGGCGTTACACAAGCAGTGAGTATTACCTATCAAACACATAACAACCAAACTTCTTTGCTCACGCAAAAAGATGATACTTGGCATGCTGATGTGGTGATTGAGTAGAAAATCTTTAAATAACTTCATTAGTGTTCTCTCGCGCTCGTCCTGATGCTTCGTCAAGCTCAGCAGTAAACACCTGCCTTGAGAACTTGCCGTGCCTGCCGAAGCCTTGGCGAAGGCAGGTTGAAGGATATCTTCGAGCGCAAAAAAATTATACTTTTGTGCTATAAAATAAATCAAAAAAGCTTTATCAGCTTGATTTTTGTCCTGTTTTAGGCAATAATAAAAATTGTAAATTATATTCATTGATTTTGTTTTTTAGAGCGCTCGAGGATATCCTTCAACAAGTTCAGGACGAGCGCGAAAAGAAATTCAATGATAATCCAAGATACTTTGTTACAAGAAAAAAGAAAAAACAGAAAAAATTTTATGGTTAATATAAATAACGAAGAATGCACCACAAGTTTTAGCATGGAGCAGTTTCAAAAAGATGCCCAAAAAATCTTATCTCTCATGGGATATGCAGATTTTGATTTGGGTATTTTATTAACCGATAACCAAGCAATTCAATGTTTTAATCGTGATTTTCGCAGCAAAGATGAACCGACCGATATTTTATCATTCCCTTTTCATCCAGATCTTAAAGCTGGTGAAAAAATAGTACCTCAAACAGAAGATGATAAAAATATCGGTGATCTGATTATTTCGCTTGAATACATCAAAGAGCTCTGCGAACAAGAACATAAAACAATCAATGAACATTTGCGCACATTACTCTGCCACGGCATTTGCCATCTTCTTGGCTATGATCACTACACAGAAAGCACTGATAAAATTATGAAGGAAAAAGAATCATGGCTTGCAGCACAATTAGCACAAGAATAATACTTAATACATTAATTTTAATTGTCCTACTATTTTCTCCATCTCTTTTTTTGCAAGCAAATGTGGGGTTAGAAATAACCTATAATAATCACGATCATTGGCAGTTATTTTTATCTGGATCTTATAAAACAAATTATCTTGATACAAACGTAAAGATTAATCCTTATAAATCTTTTCCTGATAATATTATCATTACATTCGAACCCACTATTACCAAGTCAGCAAATCAAAAAATATTAGCTGACAATTTAGAAGGTCTTACTAATGCTTCCCTCAACCTTGGTAAATATTATTTTAAAAAAAAATATTATCATGATAAAGAATTAGAGGATCGTGTAGAAAGTTCATATCTTAAAAAACATAAGAAAAACTTACAACTCTTAAAAGAGGCGTCTCATGGTTAATCGTTTAATTATGTTAAGCAGTTTATTTTTAATATTACCTTCGGCCTTACATAGCATGGTCCCTGTAGGAAAATCTCACGTTTCAAAAAGTCTTAATCAACAAGAAAAACAATCTTTAATTCGCAAAATATTTCTTTATGCTTCTTTTAATAACCTATTAAATATCGATAATTATGAAGATAATCTTTATCTTATAACACAACTTATCAAAAAAGGCAGATTGGCCAATCTAGAAACATTAAAAAATTATTTTACAGAAGAGAATCTTAACAAAAAGACATCAGAACAAATCAAATGCGATGAAAAATTTCTCAGTAATCTAATTCAAACATTACACTGTTTAACCTGGTCTGAAAAAGACATAGCTGAAATGAAAAGTCTTGGTAGAAAAATTGTACTTAAAGCCCATCCAGATAAGGGGCATTTTAACGACACAAGTAAGATATCTACAGAGATAACAGAATTTTTAATGAACAATAGTTGTGGAGGCAGCTTGCATAACTTGTTTGAGAATAAAAAAGAGTATATTCATAGAGCTCAAGATATAATAATAGCTAACAATTATTACCCACTTATGGCGAACAAATTTCTTGGAGGAGCAATGGAACAAATTGGATATCAAATTGGTACTAAATTGGTTGACAAAATAATACCTCTCAACCAAAGAAAACAACACATTTTATGTGATAATTTTGAAACAAAATCTCAAATTAATAAACTTCTTATCGAATCTGAATTAAATAAATATCCTCAACAACACCTACCCTCAAAGGTCAAGCAATGATGCATAAAAAAACAGTATATTTCCTTTTTGCCGTTACCATTACATTGATTAGTGTTTATAATACTGCAATATGTATGGATTTAAACGATGATAAAGCACAAGCTAAAATAGATCTTTTAAGAAAACAACTTGAAATAGAAACCTTAAAACAAACTCAACAAGAAGCATTAAACACAGAAAAATTAAATGCCCAAAAAGCTAAAGTTCAAAAACTTGAATCTGATATTCGTCAACATGATCTCCATATCAAAACAATTGATGGTTTAATTGAAGGAGGAAGCCAGGGATTGGCACAGGGTATTAGTAATACACTTCAGCATGGTGGAAAAAAAATAATTGATCTGTGGCTTGACGGTTCTTTAACAACAGCCGAAGCGCTTATGGAACTTGAAAAAAGAGAAGATATTCTTACAAAACGTATTCAAAATACCAAAGAAGCTGCCACAGCGCAAAGAGCTTATCTCAGAACCCCTGCAGAGGTTGAAGCATTAAACAAACAAACTCTTTCAAAAATAAAGAACATAGAAAGAGAACTTGATAAAAATGCAGAATTATATGAGCAAGTTGTAGCAGGGCGTAGCAAACAACAACCAACAAAAGAAGATAATAAAATTACAACAGAACTTCCCTTAGAAAATAAATCACAAAATGATCCTATTCAACCAGAAAACAGTAATAATAGTATAAATGAAGTTAAAGTAAAAACCGGTTTATTTGCAGCCATTTCAGCTCCTTGTATTGCCGTTGCAACCAAAGCTGGTGAATATGCAGATTTTCTTGCAGGTTACTCGTTTGCGTATCTTACAGAATTACCTGGTTTAAAAGAAACTTTTATTGGCAAACATTCAGTTGGTATCAATCGTGCATTAGTTGCAGCTACGCTTATTGCAACCACCTATGCAGCATATCATTTATATACATCAAAAACACAAACTGATGACGATGGCGATATTTTTAATGATGACGACAATTATAAATTTTAAAAATCAAAATCCCAGAAA
>DATAXH010000097.1:0-4128 GCA_036266775.1 Candidatus Babeliales bacterium
GTTCCAGTTGCGCCAGTTGCGCCAGTATTTCCGTCAGTTCCATCTGTTCCATTAGCGCCTGTGATACCAGTTGAACCAGTCGCACCCGTGGCACCAGTATTGCCATTAGTTCCATGAGATCCGGTTGTTCCAATTGCTCCCGTGTTTCCATTTATTCCCGCGGCACCTGTTGGGCCTGTAACGCCTGTTGATCCAGTTGCGCCTTGAGCGCCGGTTGCTCCGGCAGTTCCATTTACTCCATTAATGCCTGTGGCACCGGTTGCACCGATTGAACCTGTAGTTCCAGTGTTTCCATCATTGCCATTAATTCCAGTTGCCCCAGGTGCCCCTATTGCTCCTGTTGATCCTATTGGGCCTGTGCAACCAGTAGCACCAGTACATCCATGAATTCCATTTGCTCCACAAGCTCCTGTGCAACCAGTTGCTCCAGTAAAACCAATAATTCCAGTTGCTCCAACTGGTCCGGTAGCACCTATTACCATTATTGGAAGAAGAGAATCGACATACGATTTGGTTGCAATATCTGTCGGATGAGTTGTTGTGCCTTGTAAAGAGATCATATTATCTACAACTACAGGTCCTTTAAAATGAGCTTTTTTATATACCGTCAAGTTATTTTTAAGAGCAACTTTTTGTTGAAAGGTTGTTTTTTTATTGATAGTAAACTTTTGATCGATAATGAGTTTTCGAAAAAGCGGTGGTAAGTTTATTTTATCTGCATCGATAGTAAGAAGGTTATTATTAATAATATCGATAATATGTGTAAGCTCGTCGGTGAAATCGTGTTGGGGAGGTGATGAATAATTTTTTTGCACAACAGATTGTGCATATGTAAGAACTTTGGCAATGATTTGATGTATTTCCAGATCTGATAGATTATATGTGGTAGTTTTAGGAAGAAGAAACAAAGATATATGAAGCATATAAAGCATTAAAGAGGTGATAAAAAAAGATTGAGAGGAGACATATCTCTTCATTATTGATATCCTTTTGATTAAAGAAATTAATCGTATTTTTATTCAATAAAAATAATATGTATATGGCAATAGAATTGTGAAGTTTTATTCATAGATGGAGTTATGTATGACTATTGGTATGCAAGATCAATTAACTATTCCTGCAGGGTTACTCGTCACAGCAGGATTATCACCAGCGTTTGTTGCGCAATTTGCGTTATTTTTAGCAGTGATTTTGATATGGACAATTACGTGGGGAAAAATTTTTAAAAAACTGTGTGGGCTTCCGGTTATAGCGGGGCGCATTATTGCGGGTATTTTGCTTGGGCCATCATTGTTGAATGTCGCTCATTTTTCTTTTTTTGCACAACCATTATTTTTACTTGATCACATGACTGGACAGTTATATAGCCTTGCAAGTTATGATATTATGCTTTTTGTTGTGTTACTTATTTCATCAGCGTTAACCGTATCATATCTTTTGTGGATCGCTGGTCATGAAACTGATTTGCAAGATGCTTTTTCGATTGGACCTGTTGCAATATCAGCAGGAATATTCGGTGCAGTGTTGCCCATTATTATGATCGCATTGCCATTGTATTACGGTTTTGGCGAAGAATGGAACTTGATACAAGCGGTTGGAATGGGACTTATTTTTGCAGCGACAAGCGTTTCAATTCCAGTAGCTATGTTGTTTGCGTATAACAAAATGCATTTAAAAAGTTCTAAAGCAGCACTTGGTGCAGCAGTTGCAGATGATATTTTTGCCGTGATATTATTGGCAATTTTTTCTTTAACTGTGCAAGCAGGTTTTTTGGGAGAACTTGATGGAGTGATCTTGCAAGGACATGGTAGTTCAGTGAGCTTTGCAATGTTTTCTATTGTGATAGCATTTGTGGTAATGAGTGGTGTGGGATATTATGTAGTGCGACCGTTTATTGAGTTTTTGAAAAACTCTCATTTATCTCATCTTATTGCGCCAGCAGCAAATGGTATTATGCTTATTTATTTTGCATTTGCTGAAATTGTGGGTGGTTTAGCAGGTATTACCGGAGCATATTTTGCAGGTCTTTTTCACCGCATGGGTGATCATCGGCATACAGCAGAAAAAGTTATTTCTCCTTTTGTGAATGCGTTTTTATTACCACTTTTTTTAGGATCAATTGGATTGCAGCTTGATGTGCGTTTATTGAATGGATACGATTGGTTGTTGGTTATGTTATTGTTGGTTATTGCGATTATTTCAAAACTTCTTGGATGTTGGATGGCGACAGCGTTAAGCAATCGTTTTGCGCATAAAAATAGTTATCGTTGGACAGGACTTGATACCTATTTATTTGGCTCATCTATGGTGGCTCGCGGTGAAGTGGGATTGGTAGTTTCCACCATTTTATTTGGATCTGGCATTATTCAACCATCGCATTATGTGATTGCGATTGTGGTTATTGTGCTCACTACTGTTGCAACTCCGATTATGCTTGCGCAAGGTTTTGAACGCCTTGCGCTGATCACCAAAGATCAGGTTTTTGCATTGAATATCGGTCTTTTCCCGTTTATTGGTACAACTCAAATGTTTCATATCATCACTGGATGTCTGGAAAGAAATGGAACACATTTTACGGTACTTCACGGGGACGGGTCTATGGTAGCCACTCTTGAAGGAGCTAACGTAAAGATTGTCCTGAACGCAGATGATGGCATTCTATTTGAGGGGGATAAGGAAAAGATTGAAAACATCGTACAGATCGTTAAAGAAAGCATACTTGATGATCTTGGTGGTTTAGCGAGTCGGTAATTTCTTAATAAAGATTTTTCATAACATCTAATGCTTCTCGTAAACCACGCGCTATAGATGATTCCCAAACAAAATGACCACCTTCAGGAATAAACCATAATTGAGCATTATTCCATTTTGTATATAAGTCATACGCCCCTTGTGGAGGGCAAATAATATCATAGCGCCCTTGGATAATGATAATGGGTAAATGTTCTATTTTAGAGATATTATTTAAAAGTTGGTTGTCTGTTAAAAAGAAATTATTAAAAGAGTAGTACATAAAGGCGCGAGCTATACTGAGAGCTATTGCATCATTCAGTTGTGGAATAAGATCTGGATTTGCTTGAGACGTGCCTGCAATGACGTCATAACGCATGAATGAGCGCGCAATAGGCATATGAATAGAAGGATCAGGATTCATGATTTTATTATAAAAAGAGGTAATCAAATCTTTCTGTTCTTCGGTTGAAAAAGGATCCACTAATGATTGCCATATTTCAGGAAAAAATTGTCTCATTCCATAAAAAAGATGCTCATAATCTTTTTGTCGAGCAAGAAAAATGCCGCCTAATACAAAACCTACTATTCGCTCTGGATAAGTTTCTCCATAGAGTATTGCAAGCGCACTTCCCCAAGATCCACCTAATACGAGCCATTTATCAATATTAAGGTGTTTTCTTAAACTTTCCATGTCTTCAACTAAATAGTTAGGTTGATTTTCTTGCATTTCAGCGAATGGCAGAGAGCGCATAGCACCGCGTTGATCAACCATGATTACACGGTAATATGATAGGTCAAAAAATTGAGTTAGCCATGCACCACATCCTGCTCCTGGGCCACCATGGAGTATTAATATAGGCATTCCATTGGGATTTCCAAATTCTGCAAAATAGAGCGTATGAATGTCTGAAACGGGCAAATAACCTTCGTGGTAGGGGTCGGCAATAGGATAAAGTTCTAATGATTCAAAAACTTTATTGGTAATATGTTTTCCTTTGGGGATGTCAGCGATTAATGATGAAGAAAGCAATAGGAAGCAATAGATGGTTTTTAAGAAAGTTTTCATAATTCCGACCTTTTTTTTAAGAAATTTATATGATTTTAACAAAATTTTTGGGAAACTCTAGGTCTTCTTGATGGAGCTTCTAGGCCTTTACAAAAGGGCGTTTTTACAGTACAATTATAGTATATTAAAGCGCTCAAGCGCATTTTAAAAAATACAAGGACATTTTATGAAAAAAAATATTCATCCAGAACGTCATGACGTTACTGCACGCTGTGCATGCGGTAATTCATTTGAAACTCATTCAACAAATAATGAATTAAGAGTTACGATCTGTTCTCATTGTCATCCTTTCTTTACAGGTCAACAGAAATTTGTTGATACTGCTGGTC
>DATAXH010000098.1:0-2502 GCA_036266775.1 Candidatus Babeliales bacterium
ATAAAGTCGCTTCTCTCGGTGGTTTTATTGGAAGAAAATCTGACGGAGATCCTGGTTGGCAAACGCTATGGAGAGGACTGCTCCGCTTATTTGATATGATAAGCGGAGCAGAACTAATTAAAAATTGTGGGTAATGACAAGGCATGTGCCAGGCTTTTTTATTTTTCTTAAACGTGCAATTATTACAATTTATTACAATTGCAAGGACACATGCCACATCCTGGGCAACACATGAACCCTTTAATAAACATTGCAAAACTAATTATACCAGAAAGACCTACAATCCATACCATTGGCACAACCATTCCTGGCATTGAGTTCATCATCCATGCAAAAAAATCATACCCATAAAGACCAGTTAATATATTAATTGAAGCGAATGCAGTGATTACCCATGTCGCCATCCCGATCATCTTCATCATTGGTGAATGTTCCATCATAATAAAATCACTCCTTTTTTATGAAATAATATACACATAATTATTTTTAGGTTATTACCACACTATAATTTTTTTCACAATAAAAATATAATAGCTTTATTCATGATGCATACAAACTTTAATCAGCATAGCCAGACTGATCATACCACAAATACCAACAATCCATACCATTGGGACAACCATCCCTGGCATTGAGTTCATCATCCATGCAAAAAAATCGCAACCATATAAGCCAGTTAACATATTAATTGAAGCAAGTGCAGTCACCACCCAGCTTATCTTTTTAATCATATGCATCATTGGTGAATGTGAATGTTCCATCATCATAAACCGCTCCTTTTATGGGAATAATAAAAAATACTTCTTATTACACTCTTAACACACCCTATTGTTTCTGCGCAATAAAAATATAAAAATCAAAAATGTTGTTTTTTTAATACATAAAATAATATGATCTTTTCCCATTGGTGCTCGTATTTTTGCTTAAGAATAATTTTAACTATCTTGCTTTAACGCGCTCATTCATTACGAATGGGCGCGATCCTGTTTTACGCACTTACTACTTCGCCCAGGGCTTGGTAGTACGCTGTCGACAGTTATGCAACTTTTTCATATACTTATTATTAAGAGCTTATTCGAAAATGAAAAAATTGATTATTACCCACCGCTCGCCCTGCCGTGTCCTCCATAGCTTTAGCGACGGAGGGAGTGTTTTACGAAGTGAAACGTAGTAAAATGTATCGAAGGGTGCAACATAAAAAAGATTTTTTAATTTTAATATTTCTCTTATTCCGCATCCTTCGATACATTTTTTGAGGACAAAAAACACTCAGGACGAGCGGAGTTGGAATTTTCGGACAAACTCTTATAAACAAACTTCTCATCTATTTTATCTTTAACGCGAAAGCATCTCAATGAGCATCAAAGCCGGACTTGTTGGTCTTCCTAATGTTGGTAAATCAACCTTATTTAATGCACTTACCAAATCAAGTATCCCAATGGAAAATTATCCTTTCTGTACAATTGATCCACATATTGCAATAACAGAAGTTCCTGATGAACGCCTTGCACACCTCAAAAAACTGTACAATTCTATCAAAATTATTCCTGCTACAGTGACGTTTGTTGATATCGCAGGTCTCGTTAAAGGTGCGGCAACTGGTGAAGGTCTTGGTAATCAGTTTTTAAGTAATATTCGTGAAGTTGATCTTATTCTGCATGTTTTACGATGTTTTGAAGATCCCAGTATCATCAGAACAGTACCCGTTGATCCCATCAATGATTTTGAAATTATTATGGCAGAACTTATGCTCAAAGATATTGAATCGATTGATAAACGTATCCCAAAAATAGAAAAATCACTCAAAGGTAAATTGACTGGTGCAGAACAAAAAATATTTACTGACGAGTTAGAAACACTCAAAGCTGTTCGTATAGTGCTTGAAAATGGCGATGCAACAAAAGCAAAAGATTTAATACGCAAAGCACATAGTGAAATGATACCATTATTGAGCACCAAAAATTTTCTTGTCATTGCAAACATTGCTGAAGGTGAATTAGAAGACAAACAATATCTCAACAACACACATTATCAAGCGCTTATCAAACATTTTGGATCACAGTTTGTTATTCCTATCAGTGCACGCGTTGAATATGAACTGACGCAAATGGACGTAGCAGAAGCACAAGAATTTATGAATATGATGGGAATTTCTCAACCAAGCTTGGATGTTATCATTAAAAAAACATACGATAATCTTGGTCTTATCACTTTCTTTACCTGTGGACCAAAAGAAATTCACGCATGGCCTGTGCGCAAAGGTGTTACCATCCGCCAAGCCTCTGGTGAAATACATACTGATTTAGAACGTGGGTTTATTTGTTCAGAAACATTTAGCTACAATGATTTGATGGCCCTCAAAACTGAACCTGCTATCAAAACTGCCGGCAAACTGCGCATCGAAGGCCAAAATTACCTTGTCCAAGATGGCGATATTGTTCACATACGTTTTAATGTATAAAATGCTTTTATTTATAAAACCGTTGCTACCCCCCCCCGTTG
>DATAXH010000099.1:0-6557 GCA_036266775.1 Candidatus Babeliales bacterium
TAATTTATGATCATAAAAAAAGATAAATCTATTGGGATATGGGGCTTTGGTATTGTTGGAAAAGCTGCAGTAAATTATTTTCATGTACAAGGTTATCAACTTGGCATTATGGATAAACGTAACCCCCATGAACAAGAACAAGATTATATAAAAGAAAAAAAAATTACTTGGTATTATGAAAGTCAGCAAGAGCTTTTTTTCAATTCTTATGATTTCATTATTCCTTCTCCCGGCATTAACATAAATCCTGACTGTTACGCGACACATAAAGATAAATGGTTATTTGAGCTTGATTTTTTCTATAGCACATTTCAAAAACCAATTATTGCAATAACGGGCAGTATTGGCAAAACGTCAACCACATATATTTTAAATGAACTTTTTAAAAAGCTTGATATTCCTGTTGCAATGGGTGGCAATATTGGTATACCTACTTTTGATTTAATTAAACAGCGCAACAATGTTGATTATGCCCTTTTAGAGGTTTCAAGTTTTCAACTTAATCATTGCAAAACATTTGCACCCCATCTTGCCATTTGGACTAATTTACATCCCAACCATCTTGATCATCATACAACTGAAGATAAATATTTTTTAGCCAAGGAAAATATAATTGCGCATCAAACAAAAAATCACATTTCACTTGTGCATTTTATGCTCCGTAATACAATTACTCCTCCAATTGCAGGTCATCAACGTTCATATTTTATTGCAACATGTCCCACTATGCATGAACTAAGTTTATTAACACACGATGAACAACTGTATTATATTCAAACTTCTCCTGGCGCGCGTCCTGCCTGCCCGACGGAGCCTTGGCGAAGTAGGGAGCCTGTCGAAGGATATCTTGGAGTGCTCGAAGAAAATAATTTAGAGATAAGTTCTGTGATGCGTTATGCGGGCGGCATTCATACACCAATTATGGAATTAACACCTGCATTGCATGCATTATCATTTATTGAAAATATACTCCTCATTACTGCGGTTTGTGATCTGCTTAAACTAAAAAATCAAGCACTCAACGCCATAGCTACAACCATACAACTACCTGAACACCGTATTGAAAAAATTAGCGCTATCAATAATGTTGAATTTTATAATGATTCAAAAGCAACTACAACTGCATCAACTCTTGCTGCTATTAAAAAATTATATCCCCGCCCTCTTCATCTTTTTCTTGGCGGATTAAGTAAAGGAGTGGATCGCGCTCCATTTATTGCACAGCTGCGCAATCAGGTAAAACATATTTATTGTTTTGGAAAAGAAGCAGAAAGTTTACATGCTGTATGTATTGCCAATGATATTCCTGCAACTTATTTTAGTACACTTGATGATGCCATTAAGGCTTGCATACTTCTGGTAACATCTGGTGATTGTGTCTTGCTATCTCCTGCCGGAAGCAGTTATGATCTATATGAAAATTATGAACAACGAGGAAAACATTTTAAAGAATTAGTGATGAAATATATTGAATCTGTTCGTATGGTTCGACAAGCTCACCACGAACGGGAGTAAATCTAAATCCGTTCGCACTGAGCTTGTCAAAGTGAGCGAACAATAAAATGAGTGTGTATGATTTCAAAAAAATTATCTTTATATGGAGATTTACAAGTATTTCTCACGATTGTTGCAACACTCATTCTTATTGGATCTCTTTTTGTTTATTCATCCAGTTCTGTATATGCTCTTGAAACATTTGGGACATCCCTTTTTTTTGTAAAACGGCAATGCGCTGGACTTTTCTTGGGACTTATTGCGCTCTGTATCGGTCGAGCTATTCCGTTCAATTTTATTAAAAAAAATGCACCATTTTTATTTCTTGGTTCGCTTTTTTTAGTTATTATCACTCTGCTTCCACAATTTTCTCGTACTATTCACGGTTCCAGTAGATGGCTTTCTTTTGCAGGATTCTCATTCCAACCCAGCGAACTTCTTAAAATAACATTATTACTGTATGTTGCTTATTTTCTGGAAAAAAAAACAGTTAAAGAAACAATTTCTCTCAAGCATTTTATACCCTTCTGTACAATCATCGGCGTGATGTGTGTTGCACTCCTTAAACAACCTGATTTTGGCATGACAATAACATTACTTCTCACCACAATTATTTTATTTTTTTGTGCACATGCGCACATTAAACATATTATTATAACCTTGCTAGGACTTGCTGTCAGCGCACTGTTTTTAATTTTATTCCGCCCTTATCGCTTGCAACGAATTATGACATTTTTAAATCCATGGCAAGATCCTAAAGGTGCGGGTTTTCAAATAATCCAATCATTAATTGCTATTGGTTCTGGCGGTTGGTTAGGTACTGGCATTGCACATTCACGGCAAAAATTTTTCTATTTACCAATGCAACATACTGATTTTATATTCTCCATTATTGCAGAAGAAACAGGATTAATTGGGTGTCTTTTTTTAATAACTTTATTTCTTCTACTTCTTTATTTTGGCATTCGCATTGCACATCAACTTTCTGATACATTCAGCACATTAGTTATATTGGGATTTATGATTCTTATTCATCTACAAACAGTTATGAACATGGCAGTCGCAACGGGATTAGCCCCCACCAAAGGAGTTGGTATGCCATTTGTCAGTTATGGAAATACATCATTGGTCTGTTATCTTTTTATGATCGGTGTTATGATCAACATGGTTCATGAAAGTAAAATTTCAAACTCCGTGTTACATTAATTCCACATGAGAACCCCTAAACAGAATAAGAAAACTATGTTAATACCAATAAAAACAGTTTTTGAGGCACAGTAATGGAACAAATTAAAAATTCATTCAATATGCACGATATCATAGCATACTCAGCTCCAACAAATAATATTGATCCTCTTGACGATGGTATAAGTTCCGTTGAACTTGTCCGCGTATCCGGTTCTGATCTTGATGTTGTTAATGCTGCGCGCGTTTCGTATGGCAAAATTTCAACCGATGTAACTGATCGTGATAAAAAACTAATCTCATTTTTAATGGAACATAATCACACAAGTCCTTTTGAACATAATCAACTTTCATTTCGTATCAAAGCGCCTATTTTTGTTGCACGACAATGGATGCGCCATCGCATGAATTCATATAATGAAATCAGTTATCGCTATGTTAAAGCATCGCTTGAATTTTACATTCCACCAAAATGGCGCTCACAAGATCTTAAAAATAAACAAGCTTCAATTGGTTCATTTGATAATGCAGAATTTACACAAAAATTTAAAGATGCAATTGCACACAGTGTACAAACATATGAATACTTATTAGAAAATGGTATCGGAAGAGAGATTGCGCGTAGCGTACTACCACTCTGCACATATACCGAATTTATCTTCACCTGCAATTTGCATTCACTCATGCATTTTCTTAAACTCCGTCTGCATGCTGGAGCACAATATGAAATTAGAATGTATGCACAAACATTACTCAAACTTGCATTGCCACATTTTTCTATTTCACTCGGCGAATGGAAACGCATCCACGCAACAGAACTCAATATAACAGAAGATCTATTTACTCAAACTTTTACCGCTACTGCAGAATAAAAAGTTATAAACAATTGTAAAGTGTAAAAACAATAATTTACACTTATACTCAATATGTATAATTTCCCTACAAAAGGAGGACTTTCGCATGGCGCTCAAAAAAGTCAAAAAAGCTGCTAAAAAAGTTGCTGCAAAAAAACCAGCAAAGCGTAAAGTAGCAAAAAAAGCTGCGGCTAAAAAAGCAACTCCAAAACGTAAAGTAGCTAAAAAAGCTGCCCCAAAACGCAAAACTGCCACTAAAAAATCAAAACCAGCGAAAAAAGCTAAACCAGCTGCTAAAAAAAGAAAACCCGCAGCAAAAAAAAGCTCCGGAAGAAAATATAGTCCCGAAGCAGGTAAAGAAGTAGAAAAAGAAATGCACAAGTTTAAAGAAGGAAAAGCTAAATCTGGTAAAGCAGAAACTCCAGTTAAATCACGTGAACAAGCAATTGCAATTGGATTATCAGAAGCACGTAAAAAAGGTGAAAAAGTTCCTAAAAAGAAAAAATAATTTTTTTGCTTATAAAAAAAACTCTCTAAAAAGTTAGAGAGTTTTTTTTATTTATTTTTTTAATGAAGATATTCTTTCTTCTTCAAGCATGTGTAAACGTTGCACCCGAATATTTGTTACATTAATTGATGAATATCCTTGTTCAACATTCTGAATAACAAACATTAATCTATCAATAGCATGTGATCCTGGTTGTAAATGATATGTAACAGCGGATGTATCAAGAACGATATATTGTATATCATTCCCAGCTTTAATAATTACAAAACAAAAATAATGACCAAGTGCTTCTTCAACTGTTTCTTCATTACCAATAATCATCACATGAATATAATTATCTTGTTGCAAGCCTGCTCGAATATTTCTCTTAACCTGTTGCACATAAGCAAATTCTTCCGGATTAAAGATTGCAAATCCCGGTTTTTTATCTAAATTAGAATCAAATAATGATACAGTACTGATTGCAGAAACATCTACTCCATCAATTCCTAATACATTACGTAATTGTTCAATGCTTTTTTTCACATCTTCAACATTAAGCCATTCACCAAAATTGTGATCAAGTAAAAAATTAGCAGATTCTTGTATGTTATGTAAATTTCTTAAATCTTCTGTATTTCCTGTTAATGCATAGTCACGCATGAGGCGACCATTATTCAAAGAATGTCCTGCACATAATGCTGCACTTAAACCCGTTGCTTCAGCAAGTTCACCCTGATCAAGACTTTTAAGTTGTAACAATAATCTATTCCAATTTTCAAATGCGACTAATCTAACCATGCAAGGTGCATTTTGAGAAACATATTCATAATCAAAACGAGATTCAATTTTTCCTGAAAATGTACGTGCTGCTGGATTAAAAAGAGGATAAAAACCCCCACCTTCTCCAAATAAAGGACATAAATCATATTGTCTTAATGTATTTGCATCAGTTGGAACGAGATGATACAACGCTTCTACTCTTTGAGCTGGCCTGCCCTCCGAAGCTTTAGCGAAGGAGGGTTGAATGGGTTGCACAGATCTTGATGGAATGAGAGGTTGAATTATGGGTTGCGGTACCGCTGGCTTTTCTATTACGACAGGCGTCGATTGTACTGTTGTTGTTTTTTTCATAACTTTTGCTAATGAACTTGCAACACAAGCAATCGTCAACATTGTAATTATATTTTTAATACTCTTCATCCCTGCCTCCTTATTTACTCCCTAAAAAACCTCATTTCATCTTTATATTATTAAAATATGTTTCAAATAATCAATGATATTGTTACCAGGGCGATCGCATTTAAAACCCTGGATTCATAAGGGTATCCAAAATAAAATTAGGGTCACTATTTCCTCTTCGTAATTTATTCTCTAAGCTAAAACATGAGGGTTTTCGGGTTAAAAGTGAATTAACAAAGGCGCTGAGAAAATTGAAATTTTGAGCTCCATGACCTTTTCTTAGGCTTCTTTGGTCATCGTTAAAATTGACATCAAGGCTTCTGTGAAGATGGTTTTCAATGCTCCAATGAGCACGAACATAACCCAAGATACGTTTGGGATCTGCTGGCAAGCTACTGATAAAAAGACGCCTATTATTTGTGCATGTTCCCTTATTTTCAACCTTTGATTCTATAAGAGTTATTGATTTTAAGTTTGCCCATTCTTTCTTTTGATATATCCAATCGATATATTCAGTTGAGTAGCATTTTCTGGTTTCTTTTCTACCATGCTTATAATCGATAGTTTCATGATATTTGTATGCAATTTCTTCATGTTCACCTTGTGCAAGCGTATGCAAAAAAAGGTTGATATCTTCGCAAAGTAAACGATTATTTAGTTTAACTGGCAAGATATAATTACCGCCTCGTGTAATAATTTTTTTTACAAATAATTTTCGTGTACCCATTGCATCAATGGTAATCACTTTTCCTTTTAAATTGAGTGTATCTAATACACGATCCATACCGGTTAATTCATTATTACCATCTGGAACACGTGCTTGTTCAAGAACTATTTTCGATGAAGGACTAAATGCATTTATCAATGTAAACGGATTTTTCGAAGACCAAGCTTCTATGACTTTGCCATCAATTGCGATGTGATCGCTATTATCATGCAGTGCAACTTCGAGCCAAAGCAGTAACCAATCCCTTAACTCTTTTGGATTGAGAAGTAGAAAGACACGATGAAAAGTATCATGTGATGGAATGCCATTTGGAAGCCATATTTTGTCATGCAACCATTGCTGATGATCATGCGCAAATCTTACTACATGTACCCAGTTTTTTGCACCAGAAAATATGGCTAAAATCGCAATCAAAAGTATTACGACAAGTTCATGTTTTTTACATCGGTTAATTCTTGGATCAGTAACTTCTTCTAAACATGCTATAAGATTTGCCAAATGGTCGTAGTTATGCCATATTTCATGCAGTATGATGCTCATTAAAAATCTCCTTTTTAGAGTGGGACGTTTTTTTTGAGTATCATACTTTTTTTCTTTTATTCCGTCTTTACCCCTCAATCTCCAATTC
>DATAXH010000100.1:0-5560 GCA_036266775.1 Candidatus Babeliales bacterium
CAAGCAGACATCATTTCTCATTGTATCGGAAAAGAAAATGTTGTCGTCTTATTGGAAGAATGTGTTGTGTCAAGCGAACAATGTCGAAAATTGTTATCCTCTGAATTTGTTGTTTATTTGAAAGTCTCTATTCCAACTCAACTTGGTCGTATGAAAAATGGACGGGTTCCATCGCTTCCGGTGGATGATATGAAGCATTTCTTGGAAAAACAACATCGCGAACGAGATGCTTTTTATGAAGAAGTCGGGACATTGATTGTTGAATCTGTTGGTTATTCAGATCAAGTTTCGGAAATCAATAAAATTATTGATGAAGATGTGAATAAAGTAATCAACGCTATGGCAAGCAAGTAAGTAGCAGAAAAATTGTTTTTTCGCCCACCACTTTTATCACTTTCGTCACGTGATTAAAAATGGAGCGCCCTATTGTAGTAGGTTAATCTAATTTTTTTCAATAGGGTACTAAACTCACGTAAAGGTGGAAACAATGAACAATAAAGAACATAAGCTTGGTCTGCCATTTGAATATCAGCAAATGCCTGAGTATTTCGATGCGCATAACGTAAGTGAACAGACGGAAGCTAAGAATGCTGTGGTAGAGAAACTACTAAAAGAGCAAAAGGTTAAAACTGTTTTGGATATGACTTGCGGAACAGGTTCACAAGTATTTTACCTTGCTGAACGAGGATATGAAGTCATTGGTAGTGATTTCAGCCCTGCTTTACTTGATCAAGCGCGAAGCAAAGCCAAAAAAATGAATCGTGATATTACTTTTATTGACGGTGATATGCGGGATGTAAAAATAGGAAAATTTGACGCGATTATTACTATGTTTAATGCCGTTGGCCATGTAACTAAGGTGGATTTTGAAAAAACACTGAAGAATATACATGTTAATCTTAAAGATGGTGGGATATATATTTTTGATATTTTTAATCTGCAAGCTATTACAGATGACGTAATTGATGATTTTGAGATGGATATTCAGAGTGTTGTTAATGGCGTCAATATCCGCAACACTCAATATTCTGAGATTGACAGGGAGCATGGTTTTTTAATCTCTCATGATCGCTATACGATTGTCAGAGAAGAAGATAAACCAGAAACATACACAAATAGTTTTAGCCTACAAATTTATGTCGCTACAGAATTGCAGACAATGCTTGAGCACAATGGGTTTGAGGTTATCGGTCAATACGACTTGGATGGAAACGATTTTGTGGCGGAAAAAAGCCTGAATATCCTGACGGTTGCGAGGAAAAAAAACGGCTAGCTTTCGGTTAATTCTGGTAATGGAGCGAGTGAAGATCATGTGTTGAGTGGTATCAAAGAGTGAAGCAGTAAGGTAGCCAAAAAAGAATTGTTTTTTTAGCCCTCCACTTTTATCACTTTTGTCACTTGTTAAAAGTGGAGCATCAGTAACTTAGGGATGGTTTTTATGATTGAATGGGGAAAAATGCTGGAAACTTTAATCGCGGCGGGTGCTGGTGCTGCGGCTGTAGTTTTTATTGATTGGATGGTTAAGTTTTATCTTTATAAAAAAAGAAATTTTCAAGAAGCTATTTCTATTCAATTAGCTTTACATCAAATGCTTGTCGTATCCCTTCAAATTCGCCAATTTTATAATGATAAGGAAGAATATTTACTAAAATTGTATTCACAAGAAAAGCTTCCTGGTGAGCCAAAAGAGTCATGGCTTAAATTTCGTCATATTGATTTTCCTGCGTACATGAATACTTTTGATGTCATTAAATCTGATTGGGATTTTACTCAGTTTTTAACTGGAAAAGAAAATAAGGTGCGCAGTGTATTGAAACATCTAATTCCGATAAAATTGGGTTACCAATCTTTAATATTCATCATTAAAGAAAGAAACGGGGTCATGCTTGACTTATTGACTCTCAAAATATCAACAAGTCAAGCATGACCCCTTTTTAAATGCTTATTTTGGAGAGATTTATGAAAATTACCCTTTACCATATAGATGCATTTACCGACAAGGTTTTTAGTGGAAACCCTGCTGCTGTATGCGTAATGCCAGAATGGTTGCCAGACAATATGCTGCATCAGATTGCGAAAGAAAATAATTTGCCTGTAACCGCATTTCTCGTGCGTGAAAATGAAAAATTTAATATTCGTTGGATTACCCCAGAATATGAGCTTGATATTTGTGGGCATGGCTCATTATCTGCAGGATATGTGATTTTTAATTGTATCGATCTAGAGTTACAGAATGTTGATTTATATTCTCGCAATGAAGTGTTACCAGTGATCCGTAATAAGGATTTAGTTACACTCAACTTTCCTGCTAAAAACATTGAGCCTTGTTCATTACCATTATTGGAGCAGGGTCTTGGGCTAACTCCAAAAGCTATTTATCAGCATAGAAAGGAACGTTGTATTGCTGTTTTTGATTCGGAAGAAGAAGTTAAACAATTGAAGCCTAATATGCAAATTTTAAAAAAACTCGAACATCGCGGTATATCAGTAACAGCTCCAGGAGTTGAAGTAGATTTTGTTTCACGTACCTTTTACCCACAAAAAATGATTTCAGAAGACCCAGCAACTGGAGCATCTCATTGCTTGCTTGCACCCTATTGGTCTAGCAAATTAAACAAAACTGATTTCCACGCTAGACAAATTTCTGAGCGTGGAGGTGAAATCTTTTGTCAATATCAGGGGGATCGAGTTCTGATCAGTGGTAAGGCTGTGATTTATATGCAGGGCTCTGTGCTAATTTGATCGATATAAATTTAATATTAGTTTAATAACAGTGAGCATATGACTTTCATTGCTGAGAAATAAAGTAAAAAGGAATAAAAATGAGCGAATATCAATATTACGAATTTTGTAGCATTAGCAAACCACTTACAAGAGAAGCGCGTATGGAAATGGCTTCATTATCCAGTAGAGCACAAGTAAGCACGCATGGTGCTTCATACGTTTATAATTATGGTGATTTCAAGGGCGATCCTAAGCGACTTGTATTAAAGTATTTTGATGTATTTTTCTATATAAGTAACTTTGGAGGCATCAGACTTTTATTTAAATATCCCGTTGATGGAATCAACATTACTCAAATGAAGAAGTACTGCATCAAAGATGTTATTAGTGCAAAAACACAGAAAGAAAAAATTCTATTAGATGTTGATATCAATGTTGAAGAAGGTTTTGGTTGGATTGAAGGAGAAGGAATGTTAGTTGATCTTTTGCCTTTATATGATGAAATCAAAACAGGAAATTATCAATTTTTAAAGTTAGTCTCTTCAATTAATGAAGAATTAATTGGAGAGGAAAATACATTAAAAACTGCTATATCAAAATTTAAGAATTTATCAGCAGCACAAGAAGCATTTCTTGCATGTATTGGTATCTGAGGAGCTATATGTTAAAGAAAATATTATCGGTTTTTATCAAATGAAAACGCTTACGCAGAATATTACGAATATTTATGGGCAAAAGGGTAAGGATTGGATTTCTAATCTGCCGAATATTATTGCGATTCTTACCAAGCATTGGAATTTAGGTCATGTCACTCCAGTTGATAATATGACTTTTAATTATGTTGCAAAAGCAACTTTAGGTGATAACCAGCCAGTTATTTTGAAAATAAGTTGTGATTTGCAAACTATTTTAGATGAGAGGCAAGCCTTGATTCAATTTAATGGCAATGGTTCGGTTAAGCTTATCGATACCAACGATAAATATAATGCTTTGTTGTTACAACAGGCTGTACCAGGCACTACTCTCAAAGAATTATACCCTGGGCAAGTTGAGTATGTAATGGACTGTTATGTGGGTACCATGAATAAACTCCACAATAAACACCTATCTAATAAGCATGAGTATCGCCATATTGCTGATTGGTTGATTGCGCTTGATAAACTTACACCAGATCAAATCCCTGCTCATATGCTAAAAAGAGCAATAAATTTAAGAGATGCGTTGTTATCATCCATGGGCCCACCTGTTTTTTTGCACGGTGATTTACATCATGACAATATTTTAAAACACAATGACAGCTGGTTAGCTATTGACCCTAAAGGTATTATTGGAGAGCCGGAATTTGAAATTGCAGCATTTGATTTTATGTATATCACTGAGCTTGCTAATATGATTGATGTAAAACAAATTTTTGAAAAAAGAATGGCGATGCTTGCACAAAAATCAAATCTCGATGCACAACGAATAAAAGATTGGGTATTTGTCAGGCTTATTTTAATGGCTGCTTGGCTTATTGAAGATAATGGTGATCCAAGCTGGGCTATAAAGCTAGCTCAGATACTGGTTTAAAAAATATAGATCGAGATAAGGTAGGTGCAACATGAGCATGTCACAAAAACAGAAATTATTTATAAGAGAACCTACACTTGAAGATGAAAAGATGTTTCTTTCAGCTATGCAACGCAGTCACTCGTTACATCATCCGTGGGTTAAATCACCACAAACTCCGCAGGAGTTTAGTGATTATCTTCAGCGATTTCAACAGCAAAATCAGAAAAGTTTTTTAATATGCGATCATTCTGGCGATATTGCAGGCGTGTTTAATATTAGCGAGATCGTGCGTGGATTATTCCAAAATGCTTATTTGGGATTTTATGCTGTTGCCGATTTTTCTGAAAAGGGTTACATGAGTGCTGGGTTAAAATTGGTTTTGGAAAAGGTTTTTAAAGAGCTTGCATTGCATCGTTTGGAAGCAAACATTCAACCAGAAAATACTCGCTCGATAGAATTAGTAAAAAAAAATGGATTTCGCTATGAAGGCTATTCGCCGCGATATCTTAAGATTGATGGCGAGTGGCGAGGTCATGAGCATTGGGCAATGACGATTGAGGATTACATAAGGAACGATGCAGATGTTCTAAAGAAGGATCATGTTGATATTGTTCCTTACAATCCAGAGTGGCCAACTATGGCTAAACAGGAAATCAAAAAAATAAGAGAATCGCTTTTTCTTAATAAGATAGTCGACATTCAGCATGTCGGAAGCACTGCTATTCAAGGGGTCTCTGCAAAACCTATTATTGATATCCAAATTGCCGTTAATTCACTTGATGAAATGAAAACTATAGCAATCCCTGCGTTACAAAAACTCGGCTACGAGTATTGGTTTGAAAACCCAGATCCGAAAAGAATGTTTTTTGTTAAAGGTATGCCGCCATTTGGCGAACAAAGAACACATCACGTTCATATTTTTGAACATGATTCAGATCATTGGCGTAATAAAATTATTTTTAGAGATTATCTGCGAGCACACCCAGATGTGGCGAATGATTATGTACAGCTAAAGAATCAATTAGCTAGTGAGCATATGTATGATCGTGAAAAATATACAGATGAAAAATTGGAATTTATTAATAGGGTTTTAAAGTTAGCTCAAAGGAAACGGGGTCATGCTTGACTTATTGACTCTCAAAATATCAACAAGTCAAGCATGACCCCTTGACCCCTTTTTTGTCAAAAATTCTGAGTGCTTTAATTTCTTTGGTTGATGTAGGCTTTGAATATAAGAAGATTCTATTTCTTTGTATTTTTCAAATTTGGGAAGAAGCTCTTTTAA
>DATAXH010000101.1:0-2551 GCA_036266775.1 Candidatus Babeliales bacterium
TGATACTCATATCTTGTGAGGACAATGTGATGATGTGAGGGAATAGTAATTGTATGGTAGCAACTTCTTTAAACCGTTGGGAAAAGAGTTCGTATAAAATGCGTTCATGTGCTGCGTGTTGATCAACTAAAAAAAGCCCATCTTCTTTTTCTACAAGGATGTAGGTTGTGTTGTATTGGCCGATCAGACGGTAAGTCTCTGTTGTAGGTACGCTGTATAAAGAAATATCTGCTTTAGATTGTGTTTGTAAATCTAACTGTACTGTTTCGTATTTGCGCTCGCCCTGAACTTGTTGAAGGGTTTCCTCGAGCGCTCGAAGATATTCTTCAACAGGTTCAGAACGAGCGCGGGAAGAGTTAATCTCATCGACGTTTTTTATTGTGTTCGTATGGTTATCTAGTCTGTTCGCCTTGACCCTTCGACTATGCTCAGGAGTAAATGCTTGCCTGCCCGCCGAAGCCTCGGCGAAGGCTGGGTCGAAAGGAGCGAACGGTAAATCAAAATTAAAATTATTTGTGTGTGTTGTATATTGCGGCACAGCCTGAAATGTAACATCTTTTTTAAGATGCAAAGATAAATTTTTTTCGAGCGCATGTTTCACTGCTTGTTGCAAAGCTTGTTCCACACGGCGAGGATGCAAAAATTTAACTTCTTCTTTACGTGGATGAATATTAATATCAACTTCATGTGCAGGAATGGTTATGTGTATAATGCCGACCGGATAACGGCCCGTTGGAATAACATTCGCATACCCTTTGATAAACGCATTACTGATATGTTGATTTTTAACCCAACGTTTATTTACAAAAAAATACATGCTGCTGCGATCATAACGATAATATTGATGATCAGAAATGACACCAGAAAGAGAAAAATCTTTTTCATTTGCTTGCAGTTCTAAAAGATGATTGGTTGCTTGCCCTTCCCAAATCTGGAGTGCGCGTTGTTGTAAGTCTAGCGATAGAGGACAATTAAAAACTTGTTTGCCATCAGCAAACAACAAAAAATGAATGTGTGGATAATCAAAACAGAAGGCATTAAAAAGTAGTTGAATAGCGCGCCATTCTGTTTGCGTTGTTTTTAAAAATTTTTTGCGGGCAGGGAGATTAAAAAAGAGATTATTGATGGTGATATCAGTACCTGTTGTGCATGCGATAGAATTGATTTCAGTGATGTTGTTTGCAGTCACCATTACTTTGGTACCTTCGAGTGATTGTTCTTCTTTGGTAATTAATGTTATCTGACTGACCGATGCAATACTCGCAAGTGCTTCTCCACGGAAACCAAACGTGTCAATTGTTTCTAATTGATCAACGTGCGTAATTTTACTTGTTGCATGACGGTTAAAACAAAGTTGAGCATCGGTTGTATCCATGCCGCATCCATTATCAACAATACGGATTAATTGCTTGCCAGCATCTTCAACATACATTGCGATGCGTGTTGCACCAGCATCAATTGCATTTTCAATAAGTTCTTTGACGATATTTGCAGGGCGTTCTACAACTTCTCCTGCTGCAATTTTTTGTGCTTCATGTGGTGGAAGTTGTTTTATTTTTGCCATGGCTTGTTCTTTAGTCCTTCGACCCAGCCTTCGCCAAGGCTTTGGCGGGCAGGCGGGCGTTTACTACTGAGCTTGCCGAAGTATCAGGATGAGCGGTGAGCGAAGTAGGATAATTTGAGATGGTTTATTATTTTGCAGGATTATTGGGAAATTGTCAGTTCTTTGAGTGCTGCGAGAAATTCTTCCATTTGATCTTCTGTCCATTGTGTTGGATCTGGTTGTTGATCAAGACTATAAACTATTACCCCTTGATCTAGATCTCGAAAGTAAACAGCTTTACTGAATCTCATAGCTTCTTTTGCTGTTGTATGTTTTTTACGATCGAATTTTCCATGGTTTGTAAATGATGTAAATTTAGAAGCGTATTCAATTATTAATGGACAAAAAGATGCATTGCTTTTGTAGCCTTCATAGGCATCCCGATAGATTTCCTTACTATATTCTTTGGATGTTGTCCCTTGTATGAGTGTTGTAAGAGTATTTGTTGTAACTATTTCATAAGAATTATACGTTTTGTATTTACTATAGTTATGAACAGGGATATCTGTTTGGATGACTTTTGCGGTGATTCTGGTGAGTAAGCCATTGTCAATTGGTTGAAATATCAATACTTCTTCATTTTCCATGGCAGTACAATGATGTGTTGTGAAAAATTGGATTCCAAAAATTACAAGAAAGATGATCTGTTTTTTCATTATTTTTTCCTTAAAAAAGTAATATATAACTGTGTTTTTTAGTATACAAAAAAGCAAAAAAAATAAATATCCTTATGTGCAAAATGATATTGCGCAAAAGGATATTTATTTTTTTTGACGTTAATTTTTAAAGTGTGCAACGTCTACGAGGAGTTGTGCTTTTATGAGGATCACTACTTTTCAGGATTTCTCTATTTTCTTTTTGTTCAGGTAATCCATGGAGATCTTTGTATACACGTCTTGCTATTTTAATAACTTCTTTATTTTCTGGTTTAGTTCGCAAGTCACCTTT
>DATAXH010000102.1:0-4638 GCA_036266775.1 Candidatus Babeliales bacterium
CGAACAGGACCACCATCAAGAATATTAGTATATCCAAGTCCAAATTGTGGCAATCCGTAACCAATAAGAAGATGTGTACAAAAAAATAAAGCACATATTATCGTATATTTTTTACCGTTCATCATATGTGCTCTACTATGTAACTATATAAATTTAATGGCAGGTTTATCTTCTTTTTTATTATTCCAATAATTTTCATCTAATAGTTCATCTTCCATCTCCATTTGCTCTTCAGCATCATCTTCATCATCACCCTCAAAAATAAATAAAGTATCATCACTTCTTACATTATATGCCCGTTGAATGCCTAATTTTTCAAGAAGAGCAGTTTTATATCCATTCAACACAAAACTTATTGCTTCATGATAAGAAAGAATATACAAAAGCATTGCGGTACCAAACATCATTGTTTGTCCCGGATATTGTTGACAAGAAGTTGAAATCATACCAAATGGCAACAGATTAGTAAGTTTACCGATCAAAGGAAGATTATCAGATGCATCAATTAATTGACCAAAATGAACAACGGCATTACTCATTGCATTGTATACATTCATCGCTCTGAGATTACTATTCATACAAAAAAAACTCATAACAAAAAACAGTATCATACGCTTCATTACAATACACTCCTTATTTTGATAAAATGATGAAATATCAATTGTAAAAAAAACTATCATTATTACGGCTATTGTCAATAAAGCTATTTTTTCCAACCGCTCGCCCTGATCCTTCGATACATTTTTTTGAGGACAAAAAAACAGTCAGGACGAGCGGTTGGAAAAAATTTCGGAAGTATTACCTTTGAGGAAAGGGCTTGCCCTCCGACCGTGTACTCCGAAGCTTTACGCGTAGGAGTAAGCTTTATGCGAAGGAGGATGTATCGAAGGGTTTGTTATATTTCTCTAACTTTTATCACAAGAAAAAGGTATTATGTAACACTATGTCATACTTTAAAACCACTCAATATAATTTCCTTTTTTGCGTGTCGATAATAATATTTCTATTAATAGATGTAGGACAATTTTTTTTAGCTGGTACACACACTGTCCCGCTTCTATTTTGTCTCTATTGTGCATTGTTATGCCAGCCAATTAATATACCTACTATAACAATCATAGCTTTTCTTCAATGTCTTGAATTTTTTTGTTTTTATAATTTTTTCTCCCTCAGTTTTATATATCTTATTCCTACAACAGGACTTGCTCTTTTTTTTAAAAAATATTTATATCCTTCCCGCGTGCACATTCTCGCCCTTGCATTATGTGGCACAATCATTCAAATATACCTTATTGAAGGGTATTTCTTGCATATACAACAATCCAATTACTACTATACAATTATACGAATTGCTGCTATACTATTAGTAACTATATGTTTTTCTTTGATAATAAATATTTGGGGTGTGCAAGACAATCGCGCGTAAACATGGTTTACGTGAGGAAAGTCCGGACTTCTAATGAACATGGTACCTACGAAGAGCGGGATCGATCCCATTACAACGTAGGAAAGCGTAAGCTTATGGAAAGTGCCACAGAAAATAACCGCTAACTCTGGTAAAGATTCATTCTTAACCAGGGGTCCCCGATCGCAAGATTGGGGTATAAGTAAGGGTGAAAACGTGCGGTAAGAGCGCACGGTTATGCATAGTAATATACATAACGGGCAAACCCTACCAGAAGCAAGACAAAAAAGCATGTATCGGTAGTTCATTCCGGTCAAACATGCGGGTATGTCGCATAGATAAATGGTTGTCAGGTTGAAAGCGCTTCGGCACAATCAGCCACAAAATCCGGCTTACTGCAGACCCCACAAAAAACTTTTCTCTACATCTAAGATTCTTTCCAGCCGCTCGTCCTGAGTGTCCTCCGACCGTGTACTCCGAAGCTTTACGCGTAGGAGTAAGTTTTATGCGAAGGAGGATGTATCAAAGGATGCGGTATAAAAAAATCTATGATCATTAATTTTCCGCTTAACCCTTTTTCCCCAGTTTCCACTTCGGTCCAACCGGGGTCCCCATCGAAAGAAACTGAAAATAATGACCCTCACTAATTATTTCTGGCTCGCACCTTTTTTAAGTTTCATCACCGGATATTGCATCATGCAACAACTATTCCATACACCAGAAACGATTACACCACATCTTATTGGAAAACAGGTGCATGAAATTTTACCACTTATTACACACCACAAACTTAATATTCGACTCATTAATCAAAAAGAAGAAGCTGATCTGCCTGAAGGTATTATCCTCAATCAAACACCAACATCAGGAACCGCAATCAAAGCAAATCAACCCCTCTTTTTGGTAACAACAAAAAAACCATTAGCTTTTCGAGCTCCCCGATGTAAAGAGTTGCACATCAATGAAATAACATCCCAACTCCAAACTGCAGAAATTCATCCGCGAATTTATCATGTATCCCATCCATATCCAGAAAATATATGTTTTGCACAATCTCCCCAACCAAATGAGTCTCTTGAAAAAAACAAACTCATTATATATATTTCATCAGGAAATAATAAACCAGTAATTTGGCCCAATTTTATTGGCGTACCGTTGCAACAAGTGATCGAATTTGTAAACAATTACAACATAGAACCACATATCATTCATAACAACGCAAACACAATATATCTTGATCATGAACAAATAGTTATTGATCAACGCCCATTTGCAGGAACATTGCTCACGTTAGATGAAAATAAACCGTTGTCAGTACAACTCAGAATCCACTAAAAAAAGGATATTTATGAATCAACCACAATTTTCCCCAGATACACATATTTTTTTATGGGATCTTCATGATGTTATTTTAGAAAAAAGTCTTGCAAATTGGTTCATGAGCTGTATGCGATTTAAACGTAAAAAAGAAATTATTCGCCATATCAATACAAAAACAATCAAAATTGCTTTTCTTTTTTTACTTGAAAAACTCAAATTCATTAAAAAGCAAATGGTCAGTGAAGAACTTATTACAGCAGCGCAAGCAACCAATAATGAAGCACTCATTGAACTCACTATGCTGGTGTGCTCATCCTACAGCCCTATCAAAAAAACTGTTACATTAATGCAAGAACTTTCCGATTTAGGATATACACACCATCTTGGATCAAACATTGGCAAAACAGTTTTTGATGATTGCACTCAAAAATTTCCACACATTTTTAATCTTTTTAAAGAGGCTACCATTCCTTTTGAACACGCAACAAAAATGATTAAAAAACCACATCCAGATTTTTTCCACGCTCACATAAAGAAACATAATTTACAACCAGAACAGATTATTTTTATTGATGATAAACTTATTAATGTACAAGCAGCACAATCAGTTGGGATGCATGCAATTCATTTTAAAAATGCACATCAACTGCGCAAAGAACTTATAAAAAAAAATATATTAAAATTATAAGATGGAGAGCGTTATGTATAAAAATTTTATTGCTATATCATTACTACTTCTCACATTCTCTACGCAATGTATGAAAAAAAATAAAAAAGATTATGTGCAGATACAGTCTCATAAAAATAATACAATATCATTACATCTTGCTACAGAGATAGGTGATAAAAAACAAATAAAAAAAATTTTACCCTACTATCATATCGATACAAAAGACAATGCTGGAGAAACTTCTTTGTTTGTAGCCATAAAAAATAATAACAAAAATATGGCAAGTCTATTACTTAAAAATGGTGCCGATCCCAATATAGTTAACAAACATGGAGAAACTCCTCTTTTGTATGCAATACAAAATGAATCACTGCAATGTACTATATTGCTTCTGGATAATGGCGCTAACACAATTATTGGACAAAATGATCTTGAAAGCCGTTTAGTTGAATTTTATGGAGAAAGTCCTGCTCATGAAAAAATACAAGAAAATTATACATTTATAGCCCCTCTTCATTCATATCTACTGCGTAAAAAACTTATCCCATTATATGAACAACAAGAAATGAAACAAAAAGAAAAATCAACGTGCAATGATTGTAGCATTGTATGAATATTCAAGCAGTATCTTTGTACAAAACAATTATTTTTTTAACACCGCTCAGCATAACAACGCATACATCTGCAATGTTTTATGACTTTCGTCTACGCAATGCCGCAGCTCGTAATGACATTCCAACAGTCATGGCGCATATTGATCATGGAATTAATATTAATGCTCAAGACATCGATACAGGAAATACTGCTTTACATGAAGCTATAAACCATCATCATATTGAAATGACAAATATTCTGCTTACCCATGGAGCTAATCAAAAAATAAAAAATCATACTGGCTATTTGCCTGATAAATATCTTGTTAAAAAACGAGGTAGAACACCTATTGAGGGAATTGTCACAAATAAAAAGGAATTAACTCTTCATGCAGACTTACTCTGCGCACGACTTAATGAACTTTAATTAACTTAAACTATTTTCCCATTCAACAGTCGCAATCTCTAACTCTTTTTTAAGATCATTCAATTTTTTCTGTGCATCAGCAAATTTTGGTGTACCAAAAACCAAATCTGCAAAGCTGTTTTCTGTTCTTTGGATATCATGCTCAAGTTTTTGAATTTTGCGTTCAACGGCCTTGATATCCGCATCAGAAATTATTGCTTTTTTGGGCGCAACAGGTTCTGAT
>DATAXH010000103.1:0-9605 GCA_036266775.1 Candidatus Babeliales bacterium
TAGCTCGCCTGGTCTCATTGTTAGAAAAAAATGGAGCACTTAAATATTCCGTTATTGTCAGTGCTGATTCTGGTGATGCAGTGCTCAACCAATATCTTGCTCCGTATGTTGGTTGCACAATTGCTGAATATTTCCGAGATCAAGGAAAAGATGTACTCATCATTTATGATGATTTAAGCAACCATGCAGTTGCATTTCGTGAAATGTCGTTACTTTTACGACGAGCACCTGGAAGAGAAGCGTATCCAGGCGATGTATTCTATCTTCACTCACGTCTCCTTGAGCGCGCAGGAAAACTTGCAAAAGGGGGCTCTATTACAGCGCTTCCTATTGTGCAAATTCAAGGGGATGATATCAGTGCATACATTCCAACAAATCTTATTTCTATTACTGACGGACAAATATTTTTAGACACAAAACTGTTTAATCAAGGAATTCGTCCAGCACTCAATGCTGAACTATCAGTTTCCCGTGTTGGCGGAGCAGCACAAACAAAAGCAGTTAAAAAAATGACTCGCGCTTTGCGCTTAGAACTTGCACAATATCATGAACTGCTTGCTTTTGCTCAATTTGGGGCAGAACTTGATGAACTATCACATCGGCAGCTTGAACGTGGTAAGCGTGCGGTTGAATTACTCAAACAACCTCAGTATGTAACATTCTCTTTTGTTGACCAAGCGCTGATGCTCTTATTTTTAAAAGATGGGTTTTTAGACAATATTGCATTGAATCAAGTAAGCAATTTTGCACTCCAATGCGTCAGTTATATTAAATCAGTATATCCAGATATTTATAATACTATCCTCAAAACACAAGATATTTCTGATGATATACAAAAACAGATTCATACAATAACTGCGGAATTTATTAAACTCTTTATACCTATTATTAGTTAATTTCTAATGTTTTTTTTGAAATTATTGGTATAATAAATAAAAATCTTATCTTGAAATATATACGTGCCCCCTTCGACAGGCTCAGGATAAACTCCGCTCATGAGCTACAGGGAGCATGCTCATTTGAAATCTAAATAATGTGTGCCCGTAGCTCAGTCGGATAGAGCAACGGATTTCTAATCCGTAGGTCGTAGGTTCGAATCCTACCGGGCATGCCAGCCTTCGCGTAAAGCTACGGCTGGTAAACCAGCTTTTTTAAAGGCTTGATATAAAAACTTTTAAAAACTTCAACAGCAAAAGCGAAGGCTGTCCGCCATAGCCTTGGCGGAGGCGGGCTAAACAAGTAAAAAGTCGACTTTTATTTAATTTATCTTTATGTTTTACGTTTACATCATCAAATCTAATAATTTTCCGGATCAAAAATATATTGGTTGTACCAATAACCTACAAGAACGTTTATCGACTCATAACTCTGGCGGTTCAATATACACTAAAGCCTATCGGCCATGGATACTCATTATGTATACTGCTTTTCAAGAAGAAAAAACTGCTCGAGATTTTGAAAAATACCTAAAATCTGGAGCAGGCAGAGCTTTTGCTAAAAAAAGATTTTGGTAACTTCATTAAAACAGTTTCTTTAAATGTTCTATTTTTATAAAAATTCTGATCCTAGTATGGCGCGGCCAGCTTTTTAAATGATCTTCTAATTATTTTTTTATACTTTAAAAATATCTTTTGGTTCTTTATCCATTAATCTTGTTTTTATTAAATCATGAAAGTTTTTTGTTTTCACTTCTCTTAGTTTGTATTCAGCAGGCGGCTCTGGAACTTCTATATATTCTGAATAAAGATCAAGCTTGCCTTGTTTATGTGCGATAGCTTCTTTAAGTGATGCTTTTAAATCCTTAGCAAATTTACTGCTCATCAGGAACTCCTTTGTATTGTATTTATGTCTTTTCCAAGAATTTGCATAACCTATAAACTAACTGTAAAGTGTATTCCTATACAGATCAATTCAATATCAAGGTAATCATTATGGAAGCACATTCACTCGATCAAAAAACAATAGACGAAATCACTCGGCGTCTTGTCAAAACATACAACCCTCGTGAAATTTATTTATTAGAACCAAAAGGATACGACAGTATCGATAATAATATTCTCATTGTTGTAGATGGAAACAATATCGAGCACTATAAACTTATGGTAGCAGGACATAAAGCGCTTATTGGTATTAGAGTTGCCAAAAATATTTTAGTTTACACCCAAGAAGAATTTGATGAATATTCGGAAGATTCATCAACGCTAAGTTATATTATTAAACGCTACGGAAAGCATATTTATGCGCGTGCATGAACATTGGCATTTAATTGCCTTGGAAGATTTAGATTCTGCAAAACATCTTTTAAGAGAACTCACGATCTTATTGAATTAATTGAGATCTGTATGGAGATAAATAAGGATTTTGAAGTTCTTCGCCCAGTAACTGCTGAACTTAATCCTTATATAACCTTAGGAAGATATCCAGATCCTACCTTTGAAAAACCAAATCAAGAAGCAATGCAGAATCTTATCAATCAGTCTGAATTTATCTTTAAATTTGTGGAAAAACATATACCAAAAAATGTTACTAAAAAATAACTAACTCATAGTTTAGTTGACAATCTACTTCTTTAAAAACCTGAAAGCATCCAATAATCTTTTTTCTTTTTTAACATCTCAATCATATATTGTAAGATTAATCGTTTAAGTTCTTTTGACAATGTATTGAGAAGCACTCCTGGATTGGCGTCAAATAAATAGTGCAACTGTTTCCATTCTTTTTTCATAATTTCATCATAAAGAAACAACCATGCTAACTGAATATCTTTTACAGTTGGTTTAAAACCATACTGCAGTAATACCTGAATAAAATCATATCTTTCTTTAAAAAATGTATCTTCTGATATCATTGCTACTCCCAAAGCAGAATAACCATCTCGTTCAGCTGTAAGACATTTTTCCAATAACTCAGGATTCTCTTCGAAATGCAAAACAGTTGGATTTATTAAATCGTCGTAGTGTTTAAAACAATAACAATATTGTAAAAACTGAACAGAATTTTGACACATACTATCAACAGAAAAGGTCACCATGGTTGAACTGCCACAGATTTTATTTTTCGTTTCTTTATCAATTAAATTATCTGCAAAATTCTTTTTACTTACTCGCAAGTCTGATACGAACTTAGATTCATATTGCACTGGACAAGAAGAAAACAACGCATAAAATAATGATGAAAATGAAAAAGAATTTGAAGGCTCAAGCTCATTTTTCATGGCATGGGCAACACTTGAACTCAAAACAACACAAAATAAAACTATCCACTTGTTCATAACAAACTCCTTTCCATATCCAATAACATACTAAAGGAATCTTACAAAAGCCTAATCTAATATTAAAAAATATCTTTTTTAGTAGGAAATTCTGATCCTGGAGCTATTGGAGAAAACTGAAGCAACTGTTGATTACTGAAGGAAGTGAAGTCGTGACATTTTGTCACGGGTTAAAATTAACAGCACCAGGATTAAAATCAGAGAAAAAACATCTCGAAATTTGAATTGTCGACAAATTGTCGACAAATAAAATTACAATCATCCGATGATAAAAATTATGAAACTGATTGTGCTAATACAGTTTGCCCATGCAACAAAAAAAACGATTGCTATTCATCGGCATAATATTCTATATTTTTTTGGAGTTAGTTTTTAAAAATAATGATCAAGAGGCGCCATGAGATATAGAAATATTATTTTTATAATTATAATTCTTATTTTAGGATTACAACGCACCAGAAGCCTTAGCAGTGAAAAAAAACAAGGCTGGTGGGATTGGTTTTCTTCAAAATTGAGTGCCTCTAAAACAACTGAAGTGATGAAACAAAGAGCTTTGATTAAAGCCATAGAATTAGCTGCACAACATTCTGGTATAGAATCTCATCTTATTATAAATTCAATGGATCTTCTTTTAGCTCTTAAAGAAGATATTTCAGAAATTATTTTATCTTATTTAAATAATTCGATTGATCAAAATGATGCTATAAAAAAAATAAAAGAAGATTTGCTTCTGTTAATTAATAATCAATTATTATATCCTACTCGTTCATCAAAAATTAATGTTTTATTAAAAAAAGATGAATTTTTACAATACGTAAATGATCAAGATAATTTAGTTCAAGACGCATGTAATCAGTTAATTAAAGAAATTAGTAATTTAGATTATTCTGCAACCAAAAAAAGTGCAGATGAAGCTATTGATACAAGAGTAGCAACATTAAAAGCAGCAATTATCCATGGACAATCATTAACTGAACAAATTCATGAATTAGAAACAAAAATTGATCAGAAACAACATTTTGATATTCCAGAAATGCAAGCATATTTATCTTTTTATTTTAGACTTAAAAATAAAGAAAAAGTAGAAGGCAAACTTACAAAGGAAGAAAAAGAAATTCAACACCCTTGGAATATTAAAGTAAGCGAAATAGAAAAACATACTATTTCAGAACCTGAAATTGATTAATAATTCCCTTTTTTCTATCTTAGTTTATTATCGTAGACCCTTATCAATAGTCTCTTTTTACTGTCTACCCCCGTTGACATTTAGCATTGGTTATAAAACCTTATGGGCTGACAATCATCATTGTGACCATGGAAAATATCAAATAAAAATGCCTTTCTGCGCTTGCTTTGCTAGAATAGATTGGCGTTCTAATTTTTTCTATACAGATACGCAGATAAAGCTATAATCGTTAAGTAGGTATCTGTTTTAAAGATGTAAGAAATATGTGTAAAGTTAAAATTTTATTGTTATTTATCATTGCAATGGGTCTAAAAATAAGTGCTCATCAATTAGATACTGAATATACCAAAGAGTTCACTGATCTCATTGAATCAGTATATGGATCAGAATTTTTGTCCCAAGGCGGCAGTGAATCAGTAGACCGTATGTTTGAAGGACAAATCTTAGAAGACAAAAAACTTTTGGATATAGGTTCAGGGCTTGGGGGCGTAGATTTCTATTTAGCTCAAAAATATCACGTTGATATTATAGGGGTTGATTGTGTATCACGATTGGTTGACGATGCAAATAAAAGGAAAACTACGCATAAACTTATAGGCAATGTTACCTTTGTTCATCAAAACGCCAATGGGTCATCTTATCCGTATGCTGATAATGTTTTTGATATTGTGTTTTCTAAAGAATCTTTGCTTCATGTAGACGATAAGGCATCTTTATTGAAAGAGATATTTAGAGTTTTAAAACCAGATGGACAGCTCATTATTCTTGATTGGTTGGTTGATACCCATGAGCTTGGCCAAAATATTAAAGAAATGATGGCAATTGATGGATTAGATTTGAAGATGGCAACTTCTCAAGAGTATGAAACATATCTGCATGATGCAGGCTTTACTCATATCACTTCATCGCTTATGAATAATCATTATATTAGATACACTCATGATAATATTGAAAAAATAAAATCACACAAAGCTGATTTTATAAACTCTTTTGGTAAAAAAAATTATGAATATTCACTTAAGTCATGGACTCTTCAAAAAAAGATATTTGAGCGCAATGAAGTACGAGCGACACTATTAAAGGCAACAAAATCTCAATGATCTTCTAATTATTTTTTTTATACTTTAAAAATATCTTTTAAATCTTTAGCAAATTTACTGCTCATTGTGAATCCCTCCGTGATTCATTCACTAATTCTTTAAAATCTTTTTTATCTTCAGCTGTTAAATCCTCTTGTTGATTTTTGACACACATAAACATTGGCATTTCATAATTTTCTAATTCTCATTAATATCCTTGCTTACCCTGATTAAGAACTTGACCGATCAAACGAGAAGCTTCTTGCTTTGATAAACCTAATATCTCTACATTTGAGAACCCTTTATCCCTCAGCAATGTTCGTTGCTTTATTGTAACAGGATCCTCATGAGATTTAATTTTACCTACTATTGCAAAAGCATCTTGTTTAGATAAATCTGATATTTCTTCATCTAAAAATCCTCGACTTTTCAGATATCCATACTGGTTAGGTGTAATAAGATCGCGTCTCTCAAAAGATTGTTTTTCAACAGATTGTATACCAAAAAAACTTCTTACTCTTCGTTGATCTACTAAATCATAATTATTGATCATCTGAGTAACCAATTGTTGCATAAAAGGTTGAGATTGATAAATGGTAAAAGCCAACTTTTGCATCCAACTTGGCAACTCATTTATATTCTTTGTAGAAGCAATAAGGTCTATATAAAACTGAAGTATATGTCTTCCCATATCAACAAAAGCATCAGTATATTGTTTTGCTATATCAGATGAATTAATAATAAGCGCATTTTCAAAATTAAGTCCTTTAGCGTTTGGATTTAAAACAATCTGAGTAAAATTTGCAGATCCGGTAAATACGATTACATCATCAACCACTACAAATTTGTGATGCATTTTTCCGTACCTCAGAACATCGGAAGGATCTACGACAGGTATAATATTGTTCTGTAATAATTGCGCAATGATATTATCTATTTCAGGAGAAGTTCCATCCATAACAATTTCAACGTCAATATTCCGACGCTTAGCTGCTATAATTTTTTCTAATATAGTTTTATCAGTCATCCAATATATTGCTATACGCAATCGTCGTTGAACATTATCAAGCAAAGTATGTAAAGAATTAGTTATTTGTTGCTGATCTTGTGGACTAAAATAGACTTGCAAAAGAGGCTGATTGGATTTTGATCCTAATGCCTCCATTGCAAACATTTGAATCGATGAGCTTAATACAAGTGCTAAAACTATGCTCATGCCAAGAGAATTTTTTGTATTTTTCATAGAACAACTCCCCTGTTTTCATGAAAATACTATTACTTATCACTTATGAGCATATTTAATCCCTATTCAATTTGTCAATAAACCAATCAAGTTTATTCTCAAAATATATCTAATTAAAAACCCAAATCCTATTTTTTCTATCTTAATTTATTACCGCAGACCCCTTATTAACAGCCCTTTTCAATTTCTATCACTGTTGACATAAAACCTTTTTTTGTATACCATTTCAAATGCGTATACTTTTATGTAAGTATAGACAACGTTGTAAATTATAATCTCTATAATGAAGGATTTTTCATGAACATATCTCGTATTGCATTGCTTTCTGCAGTTTTTTGTGCGACTTCTATGTTTGGAAGTGAAGTATCTTCTCAACCTGGTATGATTTCACAAGTATATACCACCGTAGTAGTAAATCCTTTCAATTTTGTAAAAAATAACACATTTGCTTTGACAGATTTTATCGCTGGTTATTCTGTAAATCTTCTTCTTAACCATCTTGCAAATATCAGCTACTTACAAGGTGGAACAATCCAATCATACATCCAAACTGACGCTAATGGTGTTAATCCTATGGGACGTTTGATGGTATTATCTGCAGCAGCATATGCAACCTACAAAGCTATGCAAGCACTTGATGATCAAAATGTTGATAATGATGATGAAATAATTTTTGTTGATGAAGAATACGTAGAGTAATTCAACATTAGTTATATAGAAATTAAAAAGAGGAACTTTTTGAGTTCCTCTTTTTAATTTTAATCAAGTTTCGAAAGACACAGCGAAGCTGCTGTCGCAGAAACTTTTCTAATCCACGCGAGCATAATATCCTGTTTTTCTTCCTCAGATAATTGCCATGCATATGTTGATTGATGCAATCGAGTAATAACATCGTACAAACATAAAGCAACACTCACTGACACATTAAAACTTTCCACAAAACCATACATTGGTATTTTCACAAATGTATCTGCATGCGCTAAAGCTTCCTGTGATAATCCAGTCTGTTCACTCCCAAAAATAAGTGCTGTTTTTTGATCGAGCGGTAAACTGGGCAAAGTATAACAATCGGTATGCGGTGTTGTTGCAACAATTCGATAACCTTCTTTTTTAAGTTCAGTGATTGCATCAGTAATTGATCTGTACGGATGCACATCAACCCATTTTGATGATCCCATTGCAATAGTCGGAATTGCTTTAAATGTGTACTTAGCTTCCACCACATGCACATCCTGAATTCCAAAAATATCACACGTACGTAAAGCCGCACTGGCATTATGCTCCTGAAAAAGATCTTCGAGAACTACCGTGATATATCGAGTTCTATTGGCAAGCACAGCCTGCATCTTTTCCCGCTTATTTTCTGTAACATACTGCAATAGATGCTCTATAAGTGCCGATTTATCCATAAATTGCCTATTTTTAACGTTCGTTTCCTTCGGCCCGCCTTCGCCAAGGCTTCTGCGTGCAAAGCAAGGACGAACAAAATTAGAATTAACCTGTTCGTGGTGCTGTGTCCTCCGAAGTTTTAACGGAGGAGGAAGCTTGTCGAACCATACGAACCTCTTAATTTCAGTATAGCATTTTTACAAAAACCCTTCTCAATCGCTATTTCTACCCACCCGTTGCCAAAATAAAAAATAAATATACGCTAAATAGTAAATAACCACTTTATAACGCTTGGAAATATAATGGTCAAAAAAAACTGTCTTATAACAATGCTTTTGCTAGCCCCTATTGCCTCTTTCTTACTTTGTTCTAAAAATATTCCTACCGATAATATTATTTATCTCCACAAACAACATAAAACAACTCGTTCATCAGAAACACACCTTACACAATTTACCAATTCCGGAAATGTTATTATTGATTTTTATGCCGATTGGTGTGGACCATGTAACCGTATGTCACCAGTGATTGATACGGTTGCAAATTTAATGCCTGGATTTACCTTCATAAAAATAAACCGTGACTATTTCTTGGATCTTGCAAAACTCTTTAATATCACGAGCATTCCAACACTTATCTTTTTAAAAGATGGTAAAGAAATTGGTCGTTATGATAAAGGTCCATTAACTCCAGAAAAACTTTCACGGCTTATTACTGAAATATATCACAATTAACTAATCATCACGTTGGTGCAATTGTCGGCTCAAATGTAGGAAAAGTCGGAGCAACTGGCATCATAGTCGGCATCATAGTTGGCGCTTCATTCATTTTCGTTAGCTGTCCATAAAGACCCCAAGCTCCCAATCCAATACCTGTTACTATCGCACCAACTATCGTTGTTATCCACCCTCCACATCGCTTTTTTAGCGAATCATCTTGATCTGTTATTTTTTGTTCTGCTAATTGAATATGTGTATTTGCAAGTGGCGAGGTCGATGTATCTTTTCCTTCTTGCTCATGCAAAAGGCTCGTTAATATTTCGTAAATCATCTCTTTATATTTTTGTGGATCTTTTTTTTGTACCTTCGCATATTCTTCAGCTGTAATAACTGTTTTTTTATCAGCTGATTTCAGTTTATTAATATAATCAACACATACATCAGGGGAGACATCAAGCTCTTTTTTTAACTGCCCTATCAATAACGTCTTCTCCAAAGATAACTTATTATCTTGTGCAAATTTCCAAAGAACTGGATTTGATGTTTGCACCACATACCATACATAAGCCTCTGTATACATTTGGGGAGTATCGTCGTAAGCCTGTAAAGAAAAATTCGAAGTTATAGGCTCTTTTCCAAGTTTGTCTACATTAACAACAGTATCTACTTGATTGCCACTTACAGAAGGAGTATTCGCCCCTGAAGGACTATTATCGCG
>DATAXH010000104.1:0-5369 GCA_036266775.1 Candidatus Babeliales bacterium
TCATTTTTTTGCTTAAGTTTATCAATGATTTCTCTGTTAACCATTTTACCTTTGGCATCTTTACGATCTAATGCATTAGTGCCAATCAGACCAGGTTCTTCACCCTGAGCACGAATTATACCATCAAAATCAAGCGCATACAGATATAAATCTCCAAATACAAACCGCTCACTGCGTGAATAGCCCATCGCACCAAATGTATCACCAACAGGATAACCAGCTTTAACATCTTGATTAAATAAACCAACAGCACCTTTAACTAAGCCGATCACCGCATATTTTTTTGAATGAGGGTAAAATCCGCAACCAAGAATATAATCTTTATTATCAATCTTAATTTTTTGTACAAAAGCAACTTTCACAGCTCCTGTCCATTCATAAGTTAACCATGCACCCGTAGGAGTTGCTGTCTTGATCATTGATTGAACTGCGAGAGCACCAAAACTGTCCCGATAATCCCACATGTTTTTCCAAATCAGATCTTCACGATCACCATGTGCATAGATCATACCTTTGGTATCCAACAAAAACAGATACAGTTCACCTTCTATAAACGTTTTTGTATGGGTCAGCGTGTTGCAAATAACTGGCATAGAGTTGTTCACGCAAAATTCAACACCACGTTCAACTAAACGCTGAACATCTTTTTGTTTTTGTTGAACATCAAACTCATCGACTGCAACATCTCCGGACTCTTGAGAGTCCTCTTCATCAATCGGTTGAATTACAATATTATTTTCTTCTATCTCTTCTGCTATTTTTGCTTTTGGCATATGGTGACTGTTTTTTTTCACATTCACTTTATCTGCAGCAAATAAGGTTTTGCCTGTTGAGACAAAAATTGCCACCAAAAACAATATAATTGAACATAATCCTATCATACGTCGATTCATAATATACACTCCCTTACTACTCTTTTTATTTTTAACAGTTTTATTGATCGCGACGTTGGCCCATAAAGCGCAACAAAAATAGAAAAAGATTAACAAAATCAAGATACAGTGTTAACGCACCTATCAATGTCATCTTACCAACAAGCTCATGATCAGAAAGCATAGGACGCGCTATCTGTTTTATTTTTTGTGTATCGTATGCTGTTAAAAGCACAAATACAACAACACCAACTCCAGATAATATATAATCAAAATGTTCACTTTTCAGAAACATATTCACTACCATACCGATAATTAAACCAAACAGCACCATCATACTCATGCTCCCAACTGAGGTTAAATCAGCTTTGGTCATATAGCCATATAATGACATTGCTCCAAACATAAGCGCTGTTGTTAAAAATGTAGAAAGAATCGAAACTTCAGTATATACAAAAAAAATAGAGGAAAGTGTTACTCCAAGTGATGTCGCATACAATAAAAATAGCCCCAACATTGCAACAAATGATATACGATTAATGAGAAAAGTTATTGCAATTACAAGACCCACTTGAAAAATCATCAATCCAATAATAAGTGCTGAGTGTGTATAAATGTACATAAAAATCGCTGGCACAGTTGCAACATAATATGCGGTTCCTGCAGTCAATGCAAGCGCACAACTCATCCAGCCATATACCCCTGCCATAAATGATGAAATCTTTTGATCAAGTTCATAACTATTTGAAACCATAATCATCCCTTCAGTTTGTTGAAACAACAGATTTGCCTACTTACTTTACGTAATACATAATTCATTATACAAGGATTTTCAGCAGACGTACAAGACGCTTGCCTTAGAAAAAGCAACTGTGATAGACATAAGATAAATCTATAAAGTAAAAGGAAATAAATATGATATACCTATTGCTCGTCCTTAGTGTACTATTTACTCATAATGGAATACATGGCACCTCCTTTGGATCAAGCACAAAAGATATCAAACAACCTGTCAATTTTTCAGGAAAAATAAGTACTCATCAAGGTCAAGAGTATATTGTTGATAACATTTCTATCGATAACAAATATAAAGAAATCATTATGTATGCAAAACCTACAACCCATGCAAAGGCTGTCATGAATCAAGATAGCCAACATCTTGAAATAAAACTCACTGAAAATCCTACAACTGACTTTGTTAAAGATGCCTATAATCTTGAACAAATCAAAGAAATACAAGTTCCTTCCCCGAACACTATGTGGTACTATCAAAAAAAAGCAAACCAACAAAAAATGGAATATGTCGAAGTTGTTATCATCTCCAAAAGTAACACCAAAAGTTATCATCTTCTGGAACATAGAGCTCAAATTTATTGCGATGTCATCGATGCTGGAGGGTCTCAAGAAAAAATCATTCCCTTGGCAGCGCTTAAATCATTAACTATTGAAGGCTATGCATATCGCGATACGAGTAAAGAAAGAAAAGAATGTCAGCCTTGTGCTGCTGCAAAACAATAGAGCATAAAAAATCCCTCCGCTAAAAACGGAGGGATTTAAAATATATTACCAATTATTTTTTTTGATCCAAAATATTCTTACGTGCCTCAGATATTTTCTCTATGCCATCCTTAATGTCTTGAACAAAATCTTTTGTTTTTGGGTTTCCTGTAACAACTGTTTTTATCTCTTCAGGAGTCAATGTTATTCCTTTTTCAGCTGCTATTTTTGTCCCACTTACATATTCTCTTTGTTCATATTGTAAACCAAATGTATCATCGGTAAAAATTTTTGATGATAAACCTTTTTCATCATAACAACTGAGGTCTGCACCACAATCATGTAACGCAGACAAACAATTGTTCACCATAAAATAACGACTTGATTCTAGGTGAGATGCAAGACCTAATAATACTTTTTCATCAAATAATTTTTTTTTGTCTTTCGTATCTTTTGATAAATCTTCATTTATCGTATTTTTTTTCTGTTTATGCTGCGCATATTCATGATACTTACGCCCTATCTCAGAATTAATGCTTGGTGCAGTCGCCCAAATTCCAGGATTACCATCATACTGTTGTTTTCTGCTTTCTGCTTCTTCATCATCATTTGCTTTTTTATTTTTTTGATCTTCTTCGTCAATAGCTTTTTCATTGCCTGCTAAAGCATCAACCAATACTTTTTGATATGCTATACTCTGTTGACGAGTATATCTTGTATAACTATCTTCCTTATCAACATGAGTGATAATAGCATGAACCATTGGACAATTCATTGCTACACACAATAGTAATTTTTTATTCATAACATTCCTATAAAATATATAAGTAAATATTCTGTTATTCACATTAAAAAGCATAACAAACTTCATTAATTCTTCAATTTTTATCTCTTGTTATCACAATCATTACACGTTATTATATTTTTATAATTAATAACACGTACGTATCAATAAGGACCACAAAAATGGCTATAGCAATTACCACTGAAAATCATGAAGCTGAAATCAAAAAATCAAATAAGCCTGTTATATTAGATATCTATGCAACGTGGTGCGGACCATGCCAACAGATGAATCCTATTTTAGAAGAGCTGGAAAAAGAGCTTGGCAATAGCTACAAATTTGCAAAACTCAACGTTGATGAAGCGCGAGAAATATCAATCAAAGATTATGGCGTTACATCCGTTCCAACTTTTGTATTTATTAAAGATGGCGTTGTCAAAGGTAAAGAAACAGGATACATGAGTAAAGATACATTGCACGAAAAAATTGTTGCTGCACTCGGAAAATAATTTTAATTTTATAACAAAAAAAGCTCTGGATAAACCCAGAGCTTTTTTTGGTTAACTCTTATTATTGCCTAATTTTGTTCTTCTAAGGCAATTAAACGTTCATTCATATTTTCCACCTTCGCACATAACTTTTGTACTTCATTCAATAATAACACAGGTAAAATGTGATATTGAACGGTTGCTGGTACACCATCCGCATCTCTGATCACAATACCCGGGAACACCTCATCAACTTCTTCTGCAATTAAACCGTATTGTTCTGTTTCAGAAACATCACTGTTGTACGCAAAAGTTACGGGACGAAGATTATATATAGCTGCTGATACATCATTCATATCTGCAATATTATGTTTTACTCTTCTTGTTGATGATATAGTTCCAAGTTGACCATTTCCATCAACTACAACAGTTGTTCCTGGTAATCCGGTTGTTGCACCATCAATACCTTGAATAAAACATGTTGTTTGCACAGGCGAAGTTCCAATACGAATAGCATCTGACTCTCCAGCAAAACCTGAATTGCCTATGTAAATATTATTACTTTCTGATAAATTTAAACTATCTCCAGCATACAACCCAACAGCAATATTGTTAGTTCCTGTCACACAATGACTCATTGCTTGATAACCCACTGCAACATTATAACTACCCTCGGTATTTCCTCCAAGAGCAGACCATCCTATGCCAGTATTATTCATCCCTATTGTATTAACAATAAGAGATTGCCATCCAACAGCAGTGTTATAACTACCTGTTGTGTTCAATCTCAGTGCTTCTAATCCAACAGCAGTATTATCACTACCAATTGTATTGAGAGAAAGTGCTTGATAACCAACAGCAGTGTTATAATTTCCCGTTGTGTTCAAATTAAGTGTTTCCGCTCCAACAGCAGTATTCAAGGTCCCTATTGTATTTGAATTTAATGCACCTTCTCCACAAGCCGTATTAAAACTTCCAGTTGTGTTTAAAGTTAATGTGAAGCTTCCCACTGCAGTATTAGAGACTCCTCCATTGTTTGTTGTAAGCGCTTCATAACCGATTGCAGTATTATCAGTATCTATTGTACTCACATTCAACGCAGTATAACCAACCGCGGTATTTCTAACTCCTGTTGTATTTGCAGATAATGCACCACTGCCTACTGCAGTATTAGCACTGGCCCCGTTATTTGCTGCAAGCGCATTAAATCCAATTGCTGTATTGTCAGATCCTGTAGTCTCTGCACCAAGTGAATTATATCCCATTGCAGTGTTATCAATTCCGATTGTGTTATTTCCGAGCGATGAATAACCCACAGCACTGTTAAAATTACCTGTTGTATTGTTAGTTAATGTCCATGCTCCAACTGCAACATTTAATGTTCCCGTTGTATTACTGAACATTGATCTATAACCAACTGCAGTATTATTATCAGCTACGTTGTTATTTAAAGCAACTTGACCCACAGCAGTATTATTTGAACCGCCGACATTAAATTGTAATGAACTATCACCAACCGCTGTATTACTATTACCTGTTGAATTAAGCTGCAATGATGCTTGCCCAAGAGCAGTATTAGCATTCCCTGACGAATTATTATTCATGGCAACACGTCCAACAGCCGTATTACTCACACCAATTTGATTAGTTTGCAATGCGCCTGATCCAACAGCAGTATTTTGAGTACCGGTGGTGTTTGATTGCAATGCATTTCCCCCAACCGCAGTA
>DATAXH010000105.1:0-2528 GCA_036266775.1 Candidatus Babeliales bacterium
ATTGGGAAATGCGCATCAATAACACACCAGTTGATCCGTTGCAATGGATTAAAGCAACACTATAGGAAAAACATTGTGGTGCATCGTAACAGCTTTTCTTTTTTTTGTAACTTATGCACATGCCATGGATTTGCCAACGTTATCTATGATTAGCGGCGGTTTATGTGCTGATTTTGATGAACCAATAGTTTTACAACGTTCTCAAGAAAATTATATCTATGAGTTGCCATTAGAGTTACAAGGCAAAATAGTTAAAGATATGTTCAACTTTGTTGTGCATGAATATGAAAACTCAAAAAAATGTGTTGATCAAAAAAAATTAGAAAAATATATTTTGAGCATACCAATATTGTTGGGAATTAAATTTGTTGATGAACTTTGCCAGTGGCAAAGAGTTTGTTGGAATAAAATTGGTAATAAACAGTTTGTAGCGCAACAGTTATTTGTTTTACCTCGTCAAGCAAAAGATGTGTTTACGCGTTTAGCAGAACGTTCATCATTTGATGAATATGATATTTGTGCTAATGATTATAAAATAATAACTGAAATGTCTAATAAAGAGATAACAAAAGGACTTTGTTTGCGTGTAAAGAATTTAAATCCTGTTTTAGATTGTGTAAGATATACGAGTGTGTTTGGATTCACTATTTTGGCAATTATTAATCCTTTAATTTTGAATATACATATTATGCATATTAAATACTGGAAAAAAATTCATTGGTTTTTTTTGTTTGGATGTTATGCAAATTTGGGAACATTTTTGGTATCTCATTATTTGATAAAACCTAAGCAAGTACAATTATAAGGAGAAGTGATGTATTTTATTGCGCGTAATAATAAAATGTATAATTATATTGCACATACAAGTTTACAACGTTGCTACATGGCAACGTTCTTTTTTGTAGTGATGTTTGTATCTGTAGTTTTTTATTGTGTTTATTCCCCACTACTTTCTCATATTACCGTGCTGCAATCTGAACAAAGGATGTTGCAAAAAAAAGTTGATGAGCTGGCGCAGTTTTCAAAAAATAGTAAAGAATTAAGTTCTTTTGTTGAAACTGGTAAAAAAAATATCGCTGATTATGCGGTAGCATCTGATAAGCGCGAAGAACATTGTCATAAACGTATGTTGTTTGTAATGGAAGCAATTACAAAACTAGGGCTTGTTTTGAATGCATATGGATCATGCAAAACACAAGATAAAGATTGGTATGGTAAAGATTCAGCACATTTTGATGTTGTTGGTTCTTTGCAGAAATTGTTGGCATTATTGGAAACAATTAAAAATTCTCGTCAGATGATTACTATTTCTCAGGTTACTCTTACACGTCTTGCTGATAATTCTTTTCAAATGAGTTTTGATGTTGGGTTGGTTACGATTAAGAGATAAATTGGCGAAGCCCGCCATAGCTTTAGCGACGGCGGGGGCTAAAAATAAAATCCCTTCAACTTTGAACAAGCTGAAGGGTTAGGGGGGTGAACAATGTGTTTTATAACATTGTTCAGTTAGGGACATTTGTTTACTTGTGTAATCTAATATTCGCCTAATGCTAACAAGCGCTTATTGCTTTGTCAAGATATGATGCTATTCATGTCCCGCAATAAATTTTTTTATGCGAGGAAATGTATCAGAATGAGCGTTCAACTCCTGTGATTGCGCTGTTTCAATAATTGAACCTTCACTCATTAAATAAATGGTACAATTAAGTTTTTTCAGTAAATCAGTATCATGTGTTGCAACAAGAACTATATAACCATCGTTTGCAAGTTGTTGAATATTGTGTGCAACATATGCTGTTAATACAGGATCAAGTGCTGAAGTTGGTTCATCTAAACAGATAATTTTTGGATGCATGACTAATGCACGAGCAATTGCAAGACGTTGTTTTTGTCCACCAGAAGGTTGGAGAGCATATTTATTTTTTTGTTCGAGTAATCCATAACGTTGCAACAGTTGATGAGCAATAGCTTGTGCTTCAGTAGGATTTTTTTTGAGAACACGTTCAAGTGGTAATGTAATATTTTGTTCCACGGTAAGATGTTCAAAAAGATTAAAATGCTGAAATACCATTCCTACCGTATGTGTTGTGTTGATACTGTTTACATTAATTAGTGTATCATCAAGTTCAATAGTACCACTGTTGATTGTTTCTAAATTATTTAAAATACGTAGCAATGTTGATTTACCAACGCCTGATGATCCTAAAAACAGAGCAATTTCACCTTTTTTGACCGTTAACGTCACGTCATTAAGAATTTTTTTTCCGTGAAATGATTTGTTGAGATGTTTAATCTTGAGCATGAATATTCATCCTTTTTTCCAGACGTGCAACTAAAAAAGAAATTGTTGAAGTGAGAATAAGATACAGTACAGCAATGGCAAAATAAACGGTGATTGCATCAAATGTTTTACTTTTAATAAAGTTGCCTTGTTTGGTTAATTCTGCAACACCAATGAGTGATGCGAGTGATGAATCTTTAATGAGTGTCACAAATTCATTGCCAAGCGCAGGTAATGCTGTGCGAAA
>DATAXH010000106.1:0-7595 GCA_036266775.1 Candidatus Babeliales bacterium
GATCTTGAGTAAAGTCTCGGAATTTCTCAAACGCAACATCATACACAGTCTTTCCATTCTTATTTTTTGCATCTTTTGATATATAGTTTTTTTTCATAAGTTTATGCAATTCATCAGCATCATATTGTCCTACAATAATGTGAGCTAATGTATTACCTGTATTGTCGTGTTCATCTATTGTTATTTGATACAAATGACACAACTCATATAAAGGTAAAAACGGCGTTAATAACTCTTCTTCAATAAAAAACTTAGTGGCGAGTGCTCTATGTTGAAGTTGTAACATTATCATAACTTGGAGATAGTACTCTTTACATGCTTGAAACCCATTATTTGTTTTATAATGTTCAATAATAGATTTCAGCATAGTATATGCAATATTTCGTTTCTCCTGCTCTATAGTTGGCGATAATTTTTCAGTACAAAACGCAACAAAATTAGAAAATTCTTTTTCTGTATGATGCTTTATATTTCCTTTTGCTATAAACCATTGTAAATTGTGCAGATCTAATTTTTCGAGTATGTATTGAAAAAATCCATTTTGTTCATCGTCTTTTGTACAGTGTATATAATCAATACTATTTTCAGATCCATTAGTTATAAAATTAATCACCCCAAGTATGTTATCCATATCTTGGGGCATAAAAACATCATTTGCTTTATATTTTGCTAAACGTTTTTTGAGTTCAATTTTACAATCATCAATAAGACTTTTCTCTATCGCATTATAATTTAGCCTGTCCTCCGATGTGTCCTTTGTAGCTTTAGCAAAAGAGGAAGCCTTGGTGAAGGAGGATTCCATGCAATGCGCTGCAATATGCGTAATCAAAAAACAAAAAAGTAATGATATATGCTTCATGTGATACCTTCTTTTAATATAAAAAGATAAAAGATAATTGGGCTCATTTTAACAATTTAAGGTGAAAAAACAAGCATCACATCATCTCAAGTATCACATAATAGATACGTTAACTTTTTTCAATCATATGCTTATCACAACACTTTTTAAAGTCTGCATTATTATCTTTTTTAAGTATATTCAACAACATAACATAACAACATTTCTTTTTATTATCTTCTTCCCTAATATGTACATCTCCCCCTGGAACACATTGCTCAAAAAGACAACGCCCTGCCTGACTAAAATTATTTTTTGCAAGAGTAAGAGAGTCTTCACTATTTTTGTTGGTCACAAATGTAATGTAATTTTTTATATAAAAGTTATACAATAAATCAGATAATTGATGCGATACCAATATATGCGTGAATGTATTTCCTTCTTCATCACACAGTTGCTGATAAATTTCTGACAATTGAATATCTTGTTTTGCAAATCCTTTTAGCATATCTTCTTTCAACACAAAAGGATTACCATGTTTTATATGCTCGAACTCTAATCTGATTATTTTTTTTAAAAAATTTTTTCGATGATCGTAATCAAAACCAATTTTGCTATAACCATCAACGAGTGTCGTAAATACTGCATTTGCTCTTTCTCTATTATTTTCAAGAGCATCAGGCATTAATTGATCAATACAAAGATCAATTGGTTCTTTACCTGCTTCATTCTGAATGGTTAAGGGATGTGTCATACAACCGATTGCCCATTCTATGAGACTTAAATGTCTATTAAGTATTCCAAGATGTACATAAGTGTTTTGATTTTCATCATACACATCTCTATGTAAACATTGCCCAAGAAGATCTAAGCTGTCCTCATTTGTTATATTCTTACATCTATCTTTTATCTGCTGCATATCTTCAATCGAAAATGATTTTTTCTTATATTCTTGAAAACGATCTTTTAAATATTTTTTAAAATCCTTTTGTAAAATTATTTTTTGACTATCTTCAGACTTTTCATTGTTAGCTGCTATTTTACTAAATTCCATGGAATGCAATGCAAAACTGCTTAAAAAGAAGCAAAAAAGGAAATGTATATTCTTCATATGAACCCTTTTTGTATAAGGTGAAAAAATAGTTGGTCTATCCTAAATAATTTAAAAAGGAGAAAACAAGTATTTTTTATAACAGCGAATCCATGTCTGCAAACTTAAGCCAAAACAGTTTCTTTGCTATACAATTCTTTACATCTTGCGGCATTTTCAATGCAAAATTCGCATAACGCACCATATATATTTTTTGAATTATAGATGGCATAAATTCTTTTAATTTTATAAAGAATGCAAAATTTTTATCTTTATCTGTTGGTTTAAAACAATGATCTTCTCGTAATGTTCGTATAAACTCTTTTTTCTCTTCAAATGATACATTTGATGTTGCTATAATACCTAAAGCAGAACATCCATCAATTAATTCTCCACGATACATTTGTATAAAAAATTCTCCTTTTGCCATAAGTGCATTGTCAAAATCTTTTTTATTTTTTGCTCCATAAAGAGAATATAAAAAAGTTGATGCTGCGGGTCTTAATCCTCTTACGACATATCTACTACGTTCACTGAATTCTAATTTTATTTTTAATATATTATTCTCACATCTTAAATTTTTAACTAACAAAGATTCAGAAATTCGCACATCAGATTTTTTTTTCAAAACTACCATTTGCATACATCCTGCTACAGGTGAAAATACAAAAAATAGCAACATCACAAAGCGATTCTTTTTACGTATCATATACAGTTCCTTCTCTCTTATAATAAACCCTAGCTCTTATAAAAAACTTCATGATAGTATCAAAAAAATTATTTCATATAATCAAGGATATTTATGTTCCGCAAATATACGAGCATTCACTTTTTTGTAGTAATCATATCTACTTTTTTTTGCACGCATATTAGTACCAAAAACTTACCTATTGTCCTCTTGCATGGATTACTTGGTGATACATATTCTATGCTCCCTGCACAAAAACATATTGAACAATATATGCCTGATGTGTATATCAAAAACATTAATCTTGGTGAAGGAAAATTAACATCCCTTTTTAATATGTATGATCAAGTTAATGATCTTAAAGAAATACTGCAAGCAGATGAAAATTTACAAGATGGATGCATATTTATTGCACATTCTCAAGGAGGTCTTGCTGCACGTTATTTTATTCAAAAATATAACAATCCACATGTATATATTTATATTGCATGGGGAACTCCAGAATGTGGTATTTATGGCGCTCCTTACAATCTTGACGAACGTTTTGAATGGTTAAACACCATAGAATATTATTCATATACATTTGCCTATTCTTCTCTTATGCAACATTTTGTGAGTTTTGCTGGGTACTGGAAAGATCCTTTGCATTACCAAGAATATCTCACAGGAAATATATTTTTACCATATCTCAATAATGAAATACCACATCAAGACAGTGATCTATTCAAAGAAAATATTAGTAATTTAGCAACTATGGTTCTTGTACAATCAACAGAAGATGAGATTGTTGTTCCGCGTATATCAAGCCATTTTGGCTTTTATGATATAGGATCACTCAACGAAACAACCTCTCTTGAAAACTCCCCATTGTATCAACAAGATCTTCTTGGACTTAGAACACTCGCTGAATCTGGACGTTTACATTTATTATTTGCGCATTGCGCTCACACAGAGTTACAATCTGATGAGTATAATTTTATTAACAACACATTACCTTATTTAAAGTATGCAATTTCATGAAATATTTATACGTAGCCAATTGGAAAATGAATCTCTCTTTTAATCAAAGTATCAACTTTTGCACCAAGAATAATAACGCATTAGAACAATTAGCAACCGCCGCTCAGATTATTCTTTGCCCTTCTTTTGTTGCACTTACGCCAATCGCAGATATTTTCAAAAAAACAGCAGTTGGAATTGGTGCACAAAGCTGTTCTGAGCATGCTTCAGGCGCTTACACAGGAGAAATTTCTGCATTATCACTTGAAGAAATCGGTGTACAATATTGCATAATTGGTCACAGTGAACGCCGTATGTATTACGGTGAAACAACAGAAAATATCCTTCAAAAAATATATCTTTTATATGCAGCACATATTACACCTATTCTCTGTATTGGAGAATCACATACAGACTTTCTTGATAAAAAAACATTTGATGTTTTAACCCAACAATTAAAGCCAATTCTTACGGCGATAACAGAACAAAAATACAAAGACAATCATATTATTATCGCCTATGAACCAGTATGGGCAATTGGTGCCGGCATCATTCCAAAACAACAACAACTTACTTCTATTTTTGAGTGGCTTTCGGAATTTGCATATACATATCTTCCGGACCACACTATACAACTGCTGTATGGTGGCAGCGTTAATGCGAATAATATTACAGAGTTAAAAAAAATACCGCCCATCAATGGTTTTTTGATTGGCGGTGCAAGTACTGATTTTGAACAGTTCAAAACAATAATTACATTATGATGCTAATTTTTTTCTACGATTTTCAATAAATCTTTCAAGGTTTTTTCGAGGAAAACCTTCAATAGCCTTAAATGTGTCAGACTGTGATAATTGCAGTAACTCGTTAGATCTCAAATAACTGTTATTAAAAGCTTTTTGACAAAGATAAGATACCATCTGCGGTCTTTTAAATAAAATTATAGCTTTACGGTTACGGGCAATTGCTTTTGAAAAAAATTCTCCATTGATAACCATATCAGGATGAGTTGTTATCGCACAATATGTATCCGTTGTATTAATAACGCGATATCCTTCTTCCAATGTATTACCATAAACACCGAATGCACTGTTTTTTCTATCATCCGCATACATATGACCACTGACCCAGGCTATATTTTGAGATGCTATCTGTGCAGAATCAACAGTTTCTCCTGTTTCCGTATCCCATATCATATAACTTTTCGTATCATCAGTTGCTCGTACATATTTACTGTCAGAAGAGATCATTAAAGAAGATGATTTTATAGCACTATTACCATATAAAACAGTAAAATGTATGTCATCTAATATTCTGGGCATAATATCAATTAACCGCTTCTTTTCAATATTATCAAAAAAGACATTCCAAGCTTCATGAGATACACTTTTTTCTACAATATTTTCATCCCTTACAGAACATGATTGAGCACCACAATATAATGTATCAATAGTAAACCCTGTTACATTTTCAAATTCATTACTTTTTTGACGAACTAAAGCTTGTATAAGATAATTGACGTACCAATGTTTCACCACAAGTGTATCTAACACACGCATCCTGTTGTTGTTTTGCATATTTGATGGAATATAAGACTCTATTTGCTGCATCTCTGTTGTAGCTTTTTTATATGTTAAATATTGATTTCTACACCAACTTATACATGCCCCTTGTAACGATCTCAAACATACATCTTTTGCAATTTTCAAATGTTTTTCATCAATAATATCTCGTATATTTTCTACACATGTTTCAACCGTAAGCTGTTCAATTACACATTCCATTGGAAACACGTTCAAAGAACTTAATATCAAACTATACAAAAAATAATATTGTAATATTTTCATACAAAAACCTTGGAATTTAGATAACTAATCAATTTTTTCTTTTGCATCAACAATCACACATTCCATCTCTTGTAATAACGCAATATTTTCAAAACCATATCGCTTATCTTTTTCTTCAGCTGTTTCTTGTAAACGATTTCTTATTGTGTCATGTAAACATATTGCACACTGGTATGCTATCAACGCGCGACAGGGCTGATATGTAATAAAAGGGCATGGACAACACAATAAACAATAACAAAAAACTCCCCCAACGTCTGCCCCCGTCCATGAACAATTATCTTTACAAATCTCTCCGTTATCCAAGAAAACATCCGAACAGGTGGGTTTATAATAAATATTACTTGTTATATTTGCACCATATTTTTTACTGATTGTTTGTCTGACATGTAATGGCAATGCTGTAATACGTTCTGACATTTGTAGTGCAAAATGGTCATCTCTTCCTTCTATTCTTAATTTTTTTACTTTTGCTTTTTTATTCTTTTGTATTGTTTCTAATAAAAAATATAATGTTCTTTTATTTTTTGTATTCAAAGAATCGATGGGACATATATCCTTAAAAATATCTTGGTATGTTGTTATAAGATCTGATTCAGAGAACAAATGCCGTGGTTGATTCTTATCGCCGTCAGGCAAAAAATAAGGATATTCTATCATGTCATTATCAGTAAAATAACAGCACTTATTAATTTCCCTTTTTTTATATCCCCAATCTTGTTCAATAAATTTAGTTTCCACCGGATGTATAAGCTCCATAGCATGAACAGAAAAGACATTCAATACTATTACAGAAAATATATAAAAAAATACAAAAACCTTTTTGTTATAATTCATCATTAACTCCTCTTGAAAAATTTAAAATGTTATCATTTTATAGCACTTTTTCTATTACTTCTCAACAACCATATATTCCATTTCCTGTAATAAAGGAATTTCTACCAATTTCAGCCGTTCTTCTTTTTGCTCCGCTGTTTCCCACAATAGAGAAAAATTATAATTATAGGTAAATATTTTTCGTAAAATATTATATGCAGCATACCATTTGTTTTCAGACTCACTCACAAGATCATTTAATATCAAAGGCGAACAGATACATAAACATATGATACCTCGACAAATAAACTCTGCTTGACTATCTTCATCATCTATACATACAGATTCACATAACAATCTATAGCCCATCGTGGCTTTAATTTTATTGTCACATTTTTGAGCGATCTTATTTTTAATCGATAAAGGTAAACTCACAATATTTTCAACCATTTTTCGTGAAAAATCTGCCGGTTGTTGTATAGTGATGCTCTTTCCAGGGTCATGATGATGCAATATGAACCATAAACCTTGCCTCTGTCTTTTATTCAGATACCAAACCTCTGATTCATTAATATCCAATTTCTTGATTCCACGCATAAACTGCTTATCAGACAAAATCATAAGGACATGAGAATATCGCAATATATGATTAGTTACATCTTTTAATAAATCTTCATTCTCATTCATTTTTTTAGACCAAAGTAAATAAATCTTGTTAATTGTAAAACGGTTCTGATGCTCTTCAGGTAAAAAATATGCATATCTGGGTCTATTTTTTTTAAAAGTAGTATAATCTAAAAAACTTGTTGTATAATCCCAATCGACACATTCAAACTCTCGTAATCTTTTCATACCCTGAACTGAAACAGTATTACTCAATACCATCATAAAAAACATAAAAAAAGATATTTTACTATAATTCATGATCGCCAACCCCCTTTGAAAAACCTAAAAAATGTTACTATTTTATAACATAAACCATGAGAAAAGTATGTTTCAAAAAAAAATCTCAGCAAAACTCATGCCTATTACAAAAAAAGTTGCTTTAAAAAAGACCCCATTACGCCCAGCGAAAAAACTAAATAAAAATATTAAACATGTTATACTCACAAATAACAACCGACTCATTAAGAAGGAAAAATAGATGTTATACGGATTTTTACTCACATTATACATAATCAATTGTTTCTTGCTCGTCACGATTATTCTCATGCAAAAAGGTAAAAGTAGCTTAGGATTTGGTGGTCTTGGTGGCGGAGCGCAGATGCTTTTTGGTGGAAGTGGCGGACAAGACCTTTTTCAGAAAATTACCTGGGT
>DATAXH010000107.1:0-2018 GCA_036266775.1 Candidatus Babeliales bacterium
TTTAGAGTGGGACGTTTTTTTTGAGTATCATACTTTTTTTCTTTTATTCCGTCTTTACCCCTCAATCTCCAATTCAAATAGAGCGTTCTGTAAATTTCACAATTCACGTTAGAATCAGGGTTTTAAATGCGATCGCCCTGTATTGTTACACAAAGCTTTTTATTCATTACTTTTTTGTTATTTTAAAATAATTTTTACAAAACAATTCAATTATGCGACCCGCCGTCGCTAAAGCTATGGCGGGCAGGCTCCTACTTCGTTTTCCGCTCACCCTGAGTGTCCTCCGAAGCTTTATGCGAAGGAGGATGTATCGAAGGGTCACCCATTTTTATATTTAAAATTTGATCTGTATTATTTCCAATTCATCGCCAAATTAACAAGCAATCGAACACCAACCCCCGTTCCACCGGGACGGAAGTAAGAAATATTCGGTACATCAAATGCAGTGCCTGCAATATCAATATGCGCCCACACCGTATCGCCAACAAAATTTTGCAAGAAATGTGCTGCAGTTGTGCCACCAGCTCTAATTTGCTTACTACCAATATTACAAATATCAGCAACCGTTGAAGTTATCGCTTTTTTATAATCTTCACCCATTGGCATGTTCCATAAACGATCACCAGAAAGATCTGCTGCTGCATGTAATTTTTCAATCAATGTTGAATGCTCACTAAATAAGCCACTATAGATAGGTCCAAGTGCATATGCGCATGCACCAGTTAATGTTGCTAAATCAATCATTGCATCTGGTTTATAATGTTTAACCGCATATGAAAGTGCATCGGCTAAAATTAAACGCCCTTCTGCATCCGTATTTTTAATTTCGGCTGTTTTGCCATTATAAAATGTAACAATATCACCTGGTTTGGTTGCTTTTCCACTCGGTAAATTTTCAGATGTTGGTGCAATGGCGATGATATTAACATCAGGTTTTAATTGCGCAAGTGCATCAATAGCAGAAATAACTGCAGCAGCACCTGACATATCTTCTTTCATTGTTTCCATTGAATCTGCCGGTTTTAAACTTAAACCACCAGAATCAAATGTAATACCTTTACCAACAAAACATAAAGTTGGAGCGTTTGGTTTGGAGGTTTTATATTCAAGGATAATAAGTGCGCAATCAACATCTGATCCACGTGAAACTGCAGCTAACCCACCCATACCCATTTTTATAATGTCTTTTTCATGAAATGCAGTAATGTTGAGATTATTACGTTTTGCAACCTCATGTGCTTCTTCCACTAAATGTTGTGGTGTAAAAAGTGTTGGTGGCATATCAATCCAATGACGCGTTTGGTTAACGGCATCAGCGATAATAGTTCCTTTGGTAATACCACGTTGGACTTCTTCTTTATGCTGTGATTCAGTAACCAAAACTACGTGCGCAAAACTATTTTCTTTGCGTGATTTCTCTGTGATATAATCATCAAAATGATATTCAGCTAATTTGCAAATAATTGTTGCTTGTTCAGCGCAATATTCATTGGAAACGCTTCCTAACAGATCCGCATCACAATGAAACGCTAATGATTTTCCCTTGCATGCACGTACTTCTTTTACTAATTGCCCAATTGCACGGCGATAACATTCAACAATTCCAACCCCTTTTATATTCTGATCACCCATGCCGATGACAATACAAAATGCGAGGCGTCCATCATATAAAAACGGGACATTGACAATCTCTTGTAAACTTCCCGTAAATCCACGATGTTTGATAACATCAGTAAGCTCTGGACATACTTTTGTAACTTCACTTAATTTTTTTTGATCAAAATTTTTTTCAACAATATAGGCGTAACAATCAACATTTTGAGATAATAAATTTTCAGTTGAGACAGAAATGGTAAGCATGTAGATATTCTCCATAAAATAATGACTTATGATATATAAAGAATACCAAAAAAAAGATCCTGCGTAAAAAGCCCTTCGATACATTTTACTACGTAGAACACTCAGGGTGAGCGGAAAGATAATTTCTTCCGGTCATCCTGAGTGTTTTTTGTCTTCAA
>DATAXH010000108.1:0-11205 GCA_036266775.1 Candidatus Babeliales bacterium
AAAATTGCAAAATTCATCAGTATGGTAGAAAATAGTAGTTAAATTCATTACATTATTCCTTTTTTTAGGATTGATCTTTTATTAAAAGAATATTGTAATGAATTTTTTTTAAAAGATTTCTTATATCGAACTCACGTTAAATAAGTACATTAAAAAAAGCCTGAAAATTTTCAGGCTTCTCTAATTATATAATTTCAGGATATTTCTCTGGCTGGTTGATTAGTACAATTAATATCATAACGCATTAATAAATGCTTATCACCAAGAACATCAAAAACACTCACGCGAATAAAACCAACTTTTTCATAACATCGAATTGCTGCAACATTTTCAGGGTCAGGATCAACAATAACTGTTGTTACCCATGGTTCAATTTTTGTTAACTCATTAATAAATTGTTTGATAAACAATGTACCATAACCTTTTAAACTCTTCCACATACATCACATTTTTTTATATATGATTCATCTTCTTTAAGAGCATTAAACTGTGCATGCACAGCTTTTTCCATCCGTTTATTCTGGTAAATAGGAAGTATAGACAGTATTTTATCCAAATTAAGCACAGACAAATTGTCAAAATAATAATTCTTATTCAGATATAACACATCTAAAAAGGCTCGTTCAGGAGAAGCAATAAAATAAGCTCCTCTATTTTCAATACCTGTTGTGTTCACAAGAATAGTATCTTTGAGCTTTTTATATAAATATTCCTGACCATCGCAAACAATATCTTTACTCTGATACGTAGCCACAAAAATAGAAGAGTAATATTGAAAAATTACACCGGCTTCAGCAAGAACTGTTTCAAAACTGATATATGATGGGGTAAACAATTTAGTCGCAAATTCACGTCGGTCATAATGCTTATCCCTTGCATAAAACCCTTTCCGAATTGCATACAATTCTCCATTTTGTACATAATAATGAAGACGTCTTTTTAAAAGATCTGATGATATTGGACCAGCAGCTAGCGAAATCTCTTTAAAAGACAGCACAGTCGACTTTGATTTGAAAATCTGCAAAAGAACATTTTTTTCCATTTTTTCCCATTCGTGAGCTAAAGGTTACATGTAGCGTTACCTTTAACTCACAATACAAGAAAAGAACCCTTTGTTCAAGGATTGAAAAAACAAATTTGAACAAAATATAATTTCATGTAATCATAAATGCAATGTCATAAAAAAAGGATTTGTAATGAAAAAAACAACAATGCTTCTCCTGATGAATGCTTTCATATTTACGTGTATTAAAAGTATGGAAACTTCAGTCATGGACATAGATACTTATAACAATTCTGAATTACAAAGCAGTACATCACAACAAAACATCACAACCAATCCAATCTCAAGCAAACATAGTAGAACTGATAAGTTATTAAAACAAAACAATATTTTATTACATACGCTTATCATTCAACAAAAGATACATTTTGAATATGAAGATGATCAAAAATACACGATTGATAAAAGTGTAAGTCAATTGGCTAGAGAAGCTAAATTGTCATTGGATAATTTATACAAATCGACTAATGCACAATTAAAAGATAAAACTCTCCACATTCCAATGGCAGGTGAAACTGAAAAACCAAAAATAACGAATTTTAACAAAGAAAAAACAGAGGATTTTGTATGAAAAAAATAACAACTTTGTTACTCAGCGCATGCGCCTTTACTTCTATGAGCAACTCATTCGGCATGCTTACTAAAACATCTCCAATTCGGAAAGTTACTCTATATAAACAAGCAAGATCTTTAAATGCTATATTCAACACAGAATGTTACTCTTGTACTCCTGCAGATTGCCTATGTAAAAAAAGATTACTTGAAATAGAACAATCCCTTTCTAAAAAAACTAATGTAAATAATTCTACAGAAGAAATTCACAAATTATTGCATAAAATTATTGAACAAAATGAAACCAGTAATGAATTATTGAAAGCAATCATCAAACAAAAACAATTAAGTTTAACCCTTGCGGGTTATACAAAACGACATTACAAAAATCTCCATTATAACGTATATCCACACTTAGAAAAACTTTATAGCGATCTTAATATTAAAGTGGACACTTATGAATAATATTTCCTTATTCCACTGTTACTGATTTTGCCAAATTACGCGGTTTATCAATCGTACAGCCACGTTGGCGCGCAACAGCGTACACAAAATATTGCATAACACCGAGCATCACAATTGTTCCGAGCAATGGCGGGAATGTACCAGAAATAATAAATGTTGTTTCTGCAAGTTCACACAATTCATGCTGACCTTCATACGCAAATGCAATAATATGTCCGCCACGTGCTTTCACTTCATGCGCATTCGAAACAATTTTTTGATACACCATTGGATCTGGATGAGATAAAACATACACAGGGACTGTTTCATCAACAAGCGCAAGCGAACCATGTTTCAGTTCACCCGCAGGGTAACTGACCGCGAACACATACGCCACTTCTTTTATTTTCAATGCACTTTCCATGGCAAGTGGATAACTGATATGTCTGCCTAAAAACATCGCCTTATCATATGCAGCATATTGTGGTGCATATTGAGAATCAATTATATTTTTATACTGCTCTAAATTTTTTTCCATCTGTTCTGCTGCACGCAACAAATCTTCTTCAGCCTGCACCAAATCTGAAATCTCAATTAATTTCTTTTCAACTGCAATGCGGTGAGCCAACCAATACAATGCAGCAAGTTGCGTGGAAAACGCTTTGGTTGAAGCAACTGCAATTTCTGGTCCTGCTTGCGTTTGCACAAATCCTTGTGCTTCTCGCACAACAGTACTTGTTGCAACATTTGTTAAAGCGACCGTTGATAGATCATATTCATTAATTAATCGCAATGCCTCAAGAACATCGGCCGTTTCACCAGATTGAGAAATAACAACATACAATGTATTGTCTTGCGGAAAAAATGACATCTGCCGAAATTCAGATGCAAGATGAACAGAGACAGGAATGTTGCATATTGATTCAAAAAAGAATTGCGCTATACGCGCTGCATGCCATGATGTTCCGCATGCTAATAAAGATATTTCTTTGAATTGTACTATTTTTTCAGCGGTTACACCAAGCTGATCCCATAAAGATTTCCCCAATGATCGCAATGATGCAACCGTTTTGGCAATCGCATTTTTCTGCTCATAAATTTCTTTCAACATAAAATGCTCATGGCCACCTTTATCAATCGCATCAAAAGAAACATTGGTTTTTTCAACAATCACCGGAATTTCTTGACCCGCAAAACTATATGCTTTGATACCATGTTTATCCACAAATGCAAAACTTTCATCAGGTAAAAAAAATACTTTGTCTGTTTTTCCCGCAAAGGCAATCACATCAGATGCAATAAACATTTCGCCATCGCCAATGCCAACACATAAGGGTGATTTTTTACGAATGGCGACAAGTGTATCAGGAAACATCTGCATCATGATAATACATGCATACATCCCATCAAGCATCTGTACAATTTCAGAAATAGTTTGGAAATTAAACTCTTTTTCAGCTAAAAAAGATTCAAAAAGATGGCTTACTACTTCCGTATCAGTATCAGATTCAAAAACATGTCCTTCTTTAAGGAGCTGTTTTTTCAGTTCATCATGGTTTTCAATGATGCCATTATGAACAACAGAAATGATCTTGGAGCAATCAAAATGAGGATGAGCATTGCGCTCAGAAAAATTACCATGCGTTGACCAACGGGTGTGACCAATACCTAAAAATCCATCAATCGGATTCTGTTGCAGACGTTCTACTAACTGGGAAAGTTGACCGGAAGCTTTTGAGTAAAGAAGTTTTTGACTATCAGGTTCCAAACAAGCAAAACCCGCGGAATCATATCCGCGGTATTCTAATCTTGCTAAACCTTCAAAAATATACGTACGACAAAGAGATTTTCCAATATAGCCCACTACAGTGCACATAGGTCCCCCCTTTTTTGACTGAACTGGCCTATTAACTACTTTGCTCCCCCCACGCTCCGTTCATTCTGATACTTCGTCAGGCTCAGGAGTAAACGCTCCTGCTTGCGTGCCCTGCGAAGTTTTAACGAAGCAGGGTCGAAGGACGGAGGTTGGGGCTAAATTAACGTTTTACGAATTGGAATTTACGACGAGCAGCTTTTTGACCGTATTTTTTACGTTCTTTTTTACGAGAATCAACAGTCATAAGGCCATGCTTTTTTAAAATAGGTTTTGCGTTCGCATCAAATTCAACAAATGCACGTGCAATTCCCAATTTTACAGCATTAGCTTGCGCTACTTTACCACCGCCAAAAACATTAACTTCAACGTTAAAATTCGCTCCAATTGGGCAAACTTTAAATGGAATTGCTGCAACATCTGCTGCAATTTTAGTATCAAAATAACTCATGTGTTTTTGCCCGTTGATAGAAATTTGGCCATCACCACGGCGTAACCATACACGTGCTACCGCAGTTTTACGACGACCAACGCCATGAGCGATTGGAGAATTAGCAGATTTTGTCATTTCTTTTGCCATATTGAACCATAACCTTCTGGTAAATATAATAGAAAAATTTTTCTGAAATACAATAAGTTTTGTTAATTAGTATAAAATCATAAGCCTTAATTGTCAATCTTATAAGGTTCTTACAGCAAAATAGGTCGTTAAAATGGCCCTAAAAGTAGAAACAGAAGGATTAAATAGAATAATGAGAACCATAACCAGGCTTTTCTTCAAACTTTTCTTGGCAAGCTAAGCAACGCATGGTTCCAGGAAATGAACTTAAACGCTTTTCCGAAATAGGATGACCACAGTCAGCACAAATACCATATTCCCCCTCTTTGATGCGCTCCAAGGCACGCATGATACCCCGGTACTCTTCAACTTCTGCATCCTGCAAAGACATACGTAAAGATTCCATAGTCGCTGTCAAGGCCTGATCCCCTGGATCTTGAACTTGTCCATCAGAAAATTGCTCTTTCGACATTTCTGTTAATTTTAGCTCAAGCTCAATTTTACGCTTCAGCAAATCCGCTTCAATTTTTTTTAAATTACGCTTATCTTCCATTATTTTTTCCTTTTTTTATGAAAAAATTTCTTTAACAACTCGGCAGCCTCGCCATCACCAATTCTTTCAACAATTGAAATAATACCCTTTTTGTATAACTGGATATCCTCCTCATTGTCAAGACTAAACCCGAACAAAGGGGATGAAGCCCCGTACACAACGCCAGAAAGTCTACTTAATGTAATCAATCCCATACACATCGAACATGGTTCAAGTGTCACATATAACCAACAACCCTGTAAACGCCAATCTCCCAAGCTTTTGCCTGCTTGCTCTATTGCCAGGCTTTCTGCATGTGATCGTTGGGTGCAATCACGCTCAACACTATTATACGCTCGAGCTATAATATCACCTTCTGAACTTACTACAATAGCCCCAATCGGCACTTCATCAATTTCGTAGGCAAGTTTTGCCTGCGCAAGCGCCTCTTGCATGAAAAAAATATCTTTTTCTTTGCCAAAAACAGATTCCAACCTTTATGACCTTCCATTAGAGATTAAAATATTTTCAGATTGTTCATTCTCGAGTTATTTGTTTTTTATAATTTACAGTGATTTTATAAAAAAACAAGAGGTCAAAGTATAAAAAGATACCTAAACAAACAAAATTTAGGCCTGTTATATTAATTCATTTTTTTTGTGTTTTGAAGTATAATAAATATATAACTATGAAATTAATTATCTTCGATTAAAAAAAATTCTCATCCTTTTTTGAGCAACCCAAAAGAAAGAGGCGGTTAACGCTATGACAAAACCAGTAAAAGAATATGCGGCGCAATCCATCCGTGTGATGGAAGGCCTTGAAGCGGTCAGAAAAAGACCCGCTATGTACATCGGCTCAACAGGCCCCCAGGGACTGCATCATTTAGTCTATGAAGTTGTTGACAACTCTATTGATGAAGCACTCGCAGGCTATTGTGATGATATTAAAGTCATCCTTCATGAAGATGGCTCTTGTTCAGTAGAAGATAATGGCCGAGGTATTCCTACTGATATTCATCCTACTGAAAAAGTTTCCGCTGTTGAGGTAGTACTAACCAAGCTACATGCGGGTGGAAAATTTGATAAAGACACGTATCAATTTTCAGGCGGTTTGCATGGGGTTGGTATCTCTGTGGTAAATGCTTTGTCAGAATGGACACGCGTCACAGTCTTTCAAAATGGTAATATTTATTATCAAGAATTTCGCCGTGGAAAACCTGTAGAACCTCTCAAAATTATTGGCGCAACTGATAAACGTGGAACATTGGTTCATTTTAAACCTGACGCTGAAATATTTACTGAAACCACAGATTTAAGCTTTGAAACATTATCAGCTCGCTTGCGCGAACTTGCCTTTTTAAACAAAAATGTTCGTATCACTATTGATGATGAGCGCACCGGAAAACATCACGAATTTCATTTTGTTGGTGGTATTGTTTCTTTTGTTGAACATGTTAATAAAAATAAAAATCCCTTATTCCCTGAAGTTATTTATATTGAAAAAAGTGATGAAAAATACATCCTTGAAGTCGCCATGCAATATAATGATGGTTATGGTGAACAACTCTTTTCTTTTGTGAATAACATCAATACCGTTGATGGTGGAACGCATGTTTCTGGCCTTAAAGGTGCACTCACTAAAGCATGCAACAAAAAAGCCCAAGAATTTGGTGTATTAAAAGGTTCAGATACATTCTCTAGTGAAGATGTCCGTGAAGGTCTTGTCTGCGTTTTGAGTATCAAAGTACCGGAACCACAATTTGAAGGCCAAACAAAAGGAAAACTCGGCAACAGTGAAGTTAAAGGTATTGTTGAATCATGGGTATCTTCATATCTTGATATTTTCTTTGAAGAAAATCCAACTATCGCTAAAAAAATTGTACAAAAATCTGAGATCGCTCGGAGTGCTCGTGAAGCGGCACGTAAAGCGCGTGAACTCACTCGAAGAAAAACAGTCCTTGAAGGGATGATTTTACCCGGTAAACTAGCAGATTGTACCCTAGAAGATCCTGCGCAAACGGAAATATTCATTGTTGAGGGTGATTCTGCGGGCGGTTCTGCAAAACAAGGTCGTGATCGTAGCAACCAAGCAATTTTACCGCTCAAAGGTAAAATCTTAAACGTTGAAAAAGCACGTCTTGATAAAATTCTTTCTAATGATGAAATCAAAGCACTTATTTCTGCAATCGGTAATGGTGTCGGGCAAGATTTTGATGTTAACAAAATACGCTATCACAAAATCATTCTCATGACAGATGCTGACGTTGATGGATCACATATTAGAACATTGCTCTTAACATTCTTTTTTAGATACATGCGTCCTCTCATTGATAATGGTTATTTATATATCGCGCAACCGCCATTATACAAAGCTAAAATTGGTAAAAAAGAACAATATCTTAAAGATGATATGGCGTTAATTCAATTCCTTTTTGATTGGGCAAAAGAACAAACCACATTAATCATCAACAATAAAGATATTGATGCTACAACAGTGTCCACTATTTTTGCAGATATCCAAGAATATGAAAGCAAACTGAATACATTGAGCATGGATTTTAATGTATCTTTTGACCAATGCAATGCACTCATTGCAGCCCTCCACAAAAATCCATGGGAAAAAGAACAAGGTGTTGAACACTTAGTAAACAACCTCAAAAATTTCTTTCCTGGTTACGATGTAACCATTGAAACTCCTGCTGAAGTTGCTCAAGTTGTTTCAGAAGAAGAAAGTGAAGAAATAAAAGCCGCACAAAATAAAGCTGCATATACACGCATTTTATTTAAGATGATGAGCAAACATTGGGATATCCCTGTTAACTTCTTTACTGCAGCAGAAGTAAAGAAAACAGTCCAAATTCTTGATAAGCTTAATCTTGTACAAAATAATCATTGGACCTTAGCAATTACCGGCAAAGAACGTGCAATTGAAGGTGTTGGTGCAACTGAATTTTTAAATGCGATTAAAACAATCAGTAAACCGTTCATGAATATCCAACGCTATAAAGGTCTTGGCGAAATGAATCCTGATCAACTCTGGGAAACTGCAATGGATAGTAAAACACGATCATTGCTTAAAGTTACCATTGAAGATTCATTAGAAGCTGACCGCTGGTTCTCCACGCTTATGGGTGAGGATGTACAAGGTAGAAAAGAGTATATCGAAGATTTTGGTAAGTTCGCCAAAAACTTGGATGTCTAACAAATAACAAATGAGTATTTACACACAAATCACAGATTTCATCAAAAAACACGCGCTCATCGAGCGCAATAAAAAAGTAGTAATCGGGCTCTCCGGAGGGCCCGACTCTGTTTTTTTATTATACTTTCTTGCATCACTGCAAAAAGAGCACAATCTCACCTTAATTGCTGCACACTTAAATCATGAATGGCGTCCTGAAGCAGACCAAGAACAAAAAGATTGCGCAACACTTGCACACACATTGAATATCCCTTTTGTAACCGCAAAAAGATCAGAACTTGCTGCTACGATCAAATATAATGGATCGCAAGAAGAGTACGGCAGAAAATTGCGTCGTTATTTTTTTGAAAAAGTGTTACAAGAATATAATGCTGATGCGATTGCACTCGCACATCATGCACAAGATCAAGAAGAGACATTCTTTATTCGTCTTATCCGTGGAGCAAGCCTAACAGGCTTGGCCGCGATGAAACCACAACATGGTACATATATCAGACCACTCCTGGAAACACATAAATCAGACATTCTTGCATGGCTCCATGAAAACAATGTTAAATACGCAACTGACACAACCAATGATTCACAAGATTATTTACGCAATCGTATTCGCATGAACGTGCTACCAGCATTACGCACATGCGATGATAGATTTGAAACTAATTTTATTACAACGCTAAAGCGTCTTAAAGAAACTGAACAGTTTTTAGAAGAACTCACACGCACAACATTCGACAGCATTTCAAACATTACCGCCAATCAACGGTATATCAACATTCCACAGCTACTCGTGCTTAATGAAACATTACGTAATCGCATTCTGATGCATTGGTTAATCACTGAAAATGTATCCTTTCCAACAACTGAAAGCTTTCTTGATGAAATTACGCGATTTTTACAAAATCCAAATGGCGGGACACATGCCGCACATCAAAAATGGTCACTCGTAAAAAAACAGAAAGTTGCATACATCAAGCAAATATAGATCTTATTTTATTTTTATAGCTAAATGGCGTAAAATGGAATCAAAAAAAGGAGTTCATTGAAGCCGTCTAATCATACCAAAAAAATAATTCTTCTTGCATTCCTTTTGTCATTACTGTTTCACGTTGGTAGTTTAGTGTATATTTCTTTAGCCAAAAATGATTCAAAAAGGGTCCCTATATCAGAAAAGCAAATTAAACCTGAATTACAACCAAATATTAACAAGCAAAAAAATAATGAATGGGTAGAGACAAAAGCACGCGCAGGTAATTTTGGTACACCAGTATTTTTTAAAGATGAATTTGAGTCCTCCTACGCCGAGGCTTCGGAGGACAGGCCAGAAGCTACAGAAAGTAAATCAGAAGAGAATTTAGAAAAAAAAGAAAAAGAACAAGTATCAGTCACCCAAAAAGAAAATGTTACAATTACATCAACACCTGAAACAACTTCTCTCACAAGAGAATCTGAAACTAAATCTGTCCCACAAAAAAAAATATCTCAATCAAAAACATTTTCTCAAGCTCCAAAGCCTTTAACGGCTCCTAAGCCTCCGCTAACCCTCGCGCAACTTTCTCAGGGTTTTCTCAATCATGTAAAAAATGAAGGTAATCATTCAATTCATATGCTGGGCAAAAAAAATGGACGACCAAGTGATGAACAAATTAAATATGAACGGTATTTGCAGAAATTAAGTTGGTGCTTACAAAATTCATTTAATATTCATAATGATCGTTTTCCTGTTTCAGCAGCTATGAATGATACTGCTCAAATTCTACTTTCTCTCAATAAAGATGGTTCAATGAAGCATTGTCATGTTTCAAAAACATCGGGTAATAGAGACCTCGATTATTTCATTACTTTCATTTTTAATGATGCAAGTACATCATTTCCGCCCGTTCCACAATATTTACCTCATGATCCCTTTACTATTAATTACATCATCATGGTCAGCGCTTCAGAAGAAAACCGCTGGAAGTTATATCGACAATAAAAAACAGTTCACTATTTTTTTATCTCTGTGCTAAGGTTAAACAAAAACGACTTGGAGAGAGTATGAAGATTTATGCACATTACCTGTTAGCGATTATTTTAAGCGCATTACCTGAATTCTGCACAGCAGAAGAAACTTTTAATATTGCCTTAAAACCAAAATGGCGCTGCTTAGAAGAAGATTGTAAAAAAGTAGCTGAATTCGGTGGCAAATGGATCCTTGCGGGAAGCATTACGTTTAAAAAAAGAAGCAAAGATCCTATTTTTATAGAAACACTTAATTTGCATTGGAATGGTGAAAATCTTGATAATTTGATAGGGTCACTTTATCGAAAAAATCTTGATAAAGAAAATTTTTTACCGATCGAAGAAAATTTGATATGCGATGGGACTTGGAATAAAAATAAACAAACCCTTATGCTCAATTTTGATGAAAAAGAAAGTCTCGCTCCCACAACCACATATTATCTTGTCCTAACCGTCCCTGAGGAAATTGAGTCAATATTACAAAGTGGCTCATTTTGCCTTGAAGAACAAAATCTACCGAAGCCATTTAAACAATGCGTCCAACAAGAAAAGTTGTCTTTAGCTTTTAATACCGTCCATCCCTAAAAATCCCCCTTTTCCCCCTTAGCATAAGCCTAATTTTATGGTATAATAGAAAGGTAAAATATTAATTTAGCCATAAAAAGGTGGCTTTAACTATATGGATTTTTATGAAATATTATAAAATTCTTGGCCTTGATTCCCTCGCTACTATGGAAGAAATTAAAGCTGCATATCGCGCTTTAGCTATGAAATATCATCCAGATCGTAATCCTGGCAATTCAGAGGCCGAAGAAAAATTCAAACAAATTCAAAAGGCTTATGACGTTCTTGAAGAAAGAAAAGAACTCTGCAAGCCTACCCTTGGTGGCTTACGCTCTCAGGCAAAAAAGAAGCCTGAAAGCGAAGAAATACCAACTGAAGAGTAAAGCCCTATCGATTAAAAAGAGGCCATTATGAGT
>DATAXH010000109.1:0-3226 GCA_036266775.1 Candidatus Babeliales bacterium
AAGTTCCATGCTATAAGATGCTGTCCTTGTTTATTAAAAGCAATATCATTAAACGAAGTCTTGTAATTTCTTCTCAATAATTTTCGTCTTTTTTCTACAATCAAATTACCATTTTCTTGCTCGGGAATATCTTCTGTTCCCATTTTTAATATCTCTAATATTGCTGTCTTATATTTCTCTCCAGGTAAAAATTGTCGGTGAAAAATTGCAATCATTGTGCCACTCGGGGACAAAGCACAGCATTCATACCCTGATTTTGCAAGACCTTTATACTCATAAACTTTACTACCATCAAATAGAGCCAACCTTGCACCATCTTCCTTTAGAGAAATTCTCTGCTTTTTCTTATTTTTCGCAGCTAAACAAAGATTCGGCATGCATACTTCATGGTGAGCATTTTCATAATAGTAATCATCTTTTTTCTGTTTCTCCGCGAAAGTTCGCGCAATAAATTGTTCTTCTGTTTCATCGTCACACGTCAAAAAAATCGCGATATAATCTAATATATCACGAGGCATTCGGTTCAGATAACAAACTTTCTCCATTGCAGTTGCATGACAAAAAACACATAAAAAAAGCGCCAATGGCGCTCTGTATTTTTTCATTCTACTTCTTTCCCTCAATATATTTACACACACATTTATCTACCAGGTCTTCTTGCAACTTATTTAATGAAAAAACCTGATAAGAATATTTTTGAGTAGCATATTCTTTGCCATGAACAATAAGATGCGTTCCTTGTTTATTAAAACCAATCCATCTCGGTTTAACAGAAAGAGGGAATAATTCACGTTTATTTTCCCCTACATTAATGATTCCTTCTTTATGTTTATCTTCATTCCTTTTTAAATCAAAGCTTCGTATTTCCAAAACAGGTATTTTCTCATTTTCATTCTTTTTGTAATAACACAACGCCATTGTTTTATCAGAAAGAGCAATACATTTATATTCTGCTGGCTCTACTGCTCCACGATAAAAACTAAGATTACTATTCTCTAGCTTCATTATACTTACTTCATACTTATGAGAATCATTCTCAAAGCATTGTAAATAAAACGTTGTAGAAAGATCATCAGATCCACTCTGTAAAATCTTTTCATCAGTATAAAGATCCAATTCTTGTTTTTTTCCTAGAGTTCGTTTAATAAATTCTTTTTCTGTTTCACTATTTTCCATTGCATGCATCTGAAAAACAAAAAATGATAATACAATACATCGCAACACAGTATATTTTTTCATAGAAAAACTCCTTTAATTACTCAAGGCTTTTTCCGCACTTGCAATTTTTAACACTTCTTTGACCGTATCAGAAAGTTGATACCGATAGTCGCGCGCAAGACGCGCTTCTTGATCAATAATTTTGTGCATATCAAGTACAATAAAAATAGTTTCTGCTGCACGGGATACGTTATCATCTGCGGCAATAGTGAAATATTCCTTGGTTGCATTATTTTTAATAACTTGTCTAAAATCAGCAAGTGATTTTACTTTTGTACCATTAATTTCATTTAATGTTGCACCGATTGGTAAATTGCGTCCTCTATAAAGTTGCGTATCAGGAAACACATGCGTAATAATCAGAACCGGCTCAGATTGATTTTTCAGTTCTCCATATTTACGTAAACCGGTTGCATGATCTCCTAATAAACGTATCAAATTAACATTAAGTTCTTGGACAACCATACCGCCAAAAATTTCATAATCGATCGTTTCATATCCAGGATAAATCGAACGAATTGCTTGTAATTCAGGCAATTCTAACGTCACCGTGAACTGTTTTTTCTGGCCTTTACGGAATGCAACAATTGTAATGTTATCACCAATTGCTAAACGAATTGGATAATCAATAATAGATATTTTATCTTCACTCCACGGGACACTCATATCGCCATACATATCAACGGCATGACCATTAATTTCATAAATCATATCACCACGCATCACACCAGCTTTTTCAAGAGGACTGCTTGCAATTGTTTCAATCACATAACAACCGCCTGGTAATGGATTGCCCAAAAATTTTGTTAATGTTTCAGTACTATTATTAAATCTCACACCCAAAAATGGTTTGCGCAATATTTTAACGTCATATAAATCATTCAAAATTGTTTTTAACGTGTTAATTGGAATTGCATACCCAACATTTTGTGCTTCAGTTATTCCTGATGAATTAACCCCAATAACTTCACCTTTAATATTCAATAATGGGCCACCGGAACTGCCTGGATTAATCGGTGCACTCATCTGAATTAAATGATGTTCATGTCCACTAATAATACCATTCGTGCTTTTCACTGATTGCTGCCCTAATGGATACCCAAGCGCAAGCACATCATCTGAACGACGCACCAAATCAGAATCACCAAGCGGCAAATAAGGAATACCTCCTAATTCTTTGGTGATAAGTTCTCGTCCTTCTTGCGTCACGCGTAATAGTGCTAAATCTCGCTCAGGACTCATGCCAATAACTTCCATATCAATAATATGTTTACCTAAGGAAGGAATTTGCCCCCAAATTGTTTTCGCAGAAATAACCACATGCGCATTGGTAATCAAATAACCTTCATCATTAATAAAAAAACCACTCCCGCAGCCAGATCCCTGCTGGGGAGTTTTATAAGGTTCTAATAAATCAATTGCAGAAAGTTGCACGAATAATTGAACAACTGTATCACGAACACGATCTTGGACGGAACGCCAAAGTTGTGATGTTGTAATCATATTTTCAGCAATATGTGGATTTGTTTGACTTATCGGAGTAAAAACCATCTTCGATTGCGATTGTTCCCATTGATTTTGCAACTTCAGCTGATTTTTATAAATATAGACTAAAGATACACTCAAAAAAAGAACAACTGCTCCACATACACTTATACATACACTGTTTTTTGCTACCATGTTGATGCAACCTTTTTTGCTTAGGATATTATCATATTGAACGCATCTTAGTGTACCGCATAATCAATGAAAACCAAAATGTGCCAATATTATATTACTTTACAGGCGGAGCTTCTTCTGTATGCATTGTTTCATGTGCAGATGGAGCCTCTTCTTTGTTCGGCCTGGTTGCAGAAGCCATCACAGGAGCAGGAATTTTTGATTGCTGTAGAGCTGGCACTACACCAAATTTATCTTGTAACTCTTTCATCTTTGCTTCTATTGCATCCAACTCTTTTTTTTCAACACCCGCATCTTTTGCTTGTTTGATGAGTGCTTGATATTTTTC
>DATAXH010000110.1:0-2723 GCA_036266775.1 Candidatus Babeliales bacterium
TGATGAAGCAAAAGAACGCTTACAGATGTTTTTGTCTAATATAGTGGTATTTGGACGTGAAGATGATGGAGTATACATCAACGGGTTTATTTTTCCAAATGAAGGATTAGATATCATAAAAGCTGGTCTGGATATACTTGGTGATCCTCAGAATGACTTATTGATAGATGCTGCACAGAGGAATAAAATAAAAACGATGAAATTATTGCTTGATCGTGGAGTTGATAAAGAATTTAAAAGAGAGTTTACAGAAGAATATATTGATACTAGTTCTGGATTGGAAACAATATCAACTTACACTCAGAGATATACTGCTTTATATATGGCGGTACGATCTAATAAACAAGATGCAGTTGATTTATTAATACAACGAGGAGCTCATGTTAATACAACTGATGCTCATGGAAGAACTCCATTGATAATGGCTGCAATGCGTGGGCATGTGGAAATAGTGAAAAAATTATTTGCGGCTGGGGCTATTACATGGTTAATTGATGCATTTGATAAAGGTGCGTTGGATTATGCTCAAGAGAAGTTAGCAAAGCAGAAATTAGATGAAAATAAAGAAAAGTATGAGAAAATTATCCAATTGTTACAAGATGTGGATGCAAAAAAATAAAAAGTTGGGAGCCTCAAAAGCTCCCGATTTTATTATGATGCGTTTTTGTTAAGCACTTTTGCTGTTCCGTACATTATTGCACCAGATGTTATAATACCAAGAAAAATATATAACGGTATTGGATTGTGTGTTTTCCACATCGCAAATAATGAAACTCCGAGTAAAATTGCGCAATTAATAAAGCCCATGATTGGTAGAAGTAATGATTTTTTGCTTTGATATAACGTTGCACAAAGTCCTGCAATACTCATGGCATACGTCATGGTTGTGCCAAATGCACTCAGTTGTTGGAAGGTTGTTTGTGTACCTATCATGATGAATACATAGATAAGCATGATTGCACCTTGCGCAAGTACACACATAAATGGGATATTAAAACGGTTACGTTGCATGATTGTTGTTGGAGTGATAGTGTTATTGCGTTCTGCAAGTGTATATAAATTCCATAAATTGGCATAAATAATACCAAAGGCGGCGCTGAGAGCGGAAAACGCGATCGCAAGATGAATAAAATGCCCAAGAAAATCTCTTAATTGATCACTGATGTTAAATCTGTTGATGAGTAATGGAAAAGCTTCACGATAATCTGTTGCTTGTGTAAGATCTGTTCCCAAAATTCCATAAAAAAATCCTTGATAGAGCATATACAGCAGCATAACAATACCATACGAAATAAGTATTGAACGAGGACCGTTAACTTCAGGATTTTCTATGTTTCGGCTAATTGCGCATGCAACTTCAAATCCGAGTAATGCATGCAGTACCAAAGGAATTGCGGAAGGGATACCTTCCCATAATTGATGAATAGGTGTTACATTGCTGCCTTGGAGTAATAAAAATCCTGATGCGATAACCAAAAAAATAGGAAACAGTTTAAGGACCATTAACCAATTTTGAATTTTACTTCCTGTTTGTACATTGAGCATGTTGAGTGCTAATAACAGAGATAAGATAATGATATCAAAAGAAAGGGGATTGACGCATGCAAGCATGGGAAATGTTTTTTGTATAAGAAGCGTAAAAATATGAATGGCTAATGTTGCTGAAGATAGTTTTGAAAAAAAGTAACACCAGGTATTAAGAAATCCTACGAAAGGATTGATTGAGGTGCTGCAAAAAGCATAAAATCCGCCACTTGGATACAGTTGTAATAGTCGTACAAAAGATAAAATGAGAGGAAGTAGTAGAAGTCCAACAATAACATAGCACAAACCACCAAGTATTCCTGCTCGCTTTGCAAGTTCTGCAGTGTTAATAAATACTCCTGTCCCAATAATAATATTGAGGTTAATAATAACGGCTGCCCATAATGAGAGGTGGTTGTTTTTTGTTGAAGATGACATGAATATTCCTAAATTTTATTGCGTAGTGGTTTTCCTCCGCTCGCCCTGAGTGTTCTACGAAGCTTTAGCGTAGTAGAATGTATCGAAGGGTGCGGAGTTAATTAAAATTTTTTTTTGCTAGTAATGAAAGTTGTGTAAAATCGCCTTTAATTAAAGCTTCTTTTTTTTGTCTATTCCATTTTTTTATTTGTCGTTCAGCATTAAATGCTTCATCTCGTGATCCAAAAGGTTGTGTAAATACAACTTCAATGGGTAATCGTTTAGAAGTGTAACATTTATATTCATTTGCATTGTGCTCAGCAATTCTTTTTTCAATATTATCTGTATGTCCAACATAATAAGATGCATCATTACATTTTAGGATATAGACATAAAAATCATTCATTTTTTACCTTTTGCACCCTTCGATACATTCTACTACGTTTCACTTCGTAGAACACTCCCAGACTTCGCACAAGGCTTCGTCGGGCACGGCAGGGCGAGCGGTTGGGAGATATCATTTTTATCTTTTGCTCATCCTGAGTGTTTCGTCTTCGAAATGTATCGAAGGCTGGGTCGAAGTGAGCGAAACGGAAAAAAAATTATTTTATTTATTTTGCGTAGCAGCTAAATATAATGCAATTGATCCTGCAACAGCTGCATTTAAACTTTCAAAATTTCCTGGCATTGGTAATGTAATCTTTTCATTGCACTGATTAATCCATTCTTGTGGAATGCCATGACTTTCACTTCCAACCACAATTAATCCATCTTTTAAATTA
>DATAXH010000111.1:0-4211 GCA_036266775.1 Candidatus Babeliales bacterium
CATCGCCAAAGATGCAGTCTGGTCTTGATCAAATACCGTGTGATGTACATTGTATCCAGGAGTAATAACGCCTGTTGTTAATGATAATTTCTGTGCAATCAAATTAAACAGTGTTGTTTTACCAACACCATTTGCTGCAACAAGTGCAATTTTTTTACCTCGTTGAACTTCAAAAGAAACATTTTGGAAAATCTGTTTTTCGCCAAATGAATGTGCAACTTGTTCTGCGGTCAGAACAACACTGCCCGATTGTTGAATCGGTGGAAAATTAAAATTAATATCAGGAGCTTTAGGTGGTAATTCAATACGCTCAATTTTATCCAAAGCTTTGAGCATACTTTGCGCCATCGCAGCTTTACTTGCCTTTGCCTTAAACCGATCAATAATTTCTGTCTTTTGTTTAATTTCACGTTGCTGGTTTTTATATTGCATTTCTAATAAAGCTTCATTATGAGCTTTTTGTGTTTCATATTTATTATAATCGCCAACATACAATGTGCCTTTACCGCGTTCAATTTCAAAAATGACGCCACACAATTGGTTTAAAAAATACCGATCATGACACACCAGCACAAAACCAAAAGGTGCCCGTTTTAAAAATTGTAAAAACCACTCTTTTGCCACAATATCCAAATGGTTAGTCGGTTCATCAAACAGATAAAAATCAGCTTTTTGTAACAATAATTTTGCAAGAACAATACGCATTTTCCAGCCAACACTCAAATTGGCAACCGGCTGATCAAGTTGTTCCGGTTTAAAACCTAAACCCATGAGGACTTTTTTTGCCTCAGCACGCATACCGTCTTGGTCTACATGCAACAATTTTTCACACACGGTGGCATATCGCTCAAGTAACTCATCCAAATCATCTGGGTTACTGTCTAATTGCGCTTCTATTACCTTCTGTTCTTCAATCAAACTGGCAACATCGGCAAAAGCGGTATATGTCTCTTCTACGATTGATTTATCAGACTGGAGCACCACATCCTGAGAAAGATAGGCGATGGTTTTACCCTTTTGAATGGCAACAGAACCTTTATCCAGCTGCGGTTTTCCTGCGATAACCTTTAATAAAGTCGATTTTCCTGACCCATTTCGTCCAACAAGCCCTATGCGCTGGTCCTGGTCAAAAACGAATGAAATATCATCAAAAATGACCTGCTCAATCATCGCCAAACAAACATTATATCCATTAATCATGCTATTTTCCTATCACAAAACTATTATTTTCCCTCTCTTATCTCCTTAATTTACCACAAAAATTACTATTTGGATACCTCATAGTAGCGATCATATCTACCTAGACCAAACATTATCAACCATATTATTGACTAAATGAAAATGTTTTAGGTAGTCTGAAAATAGGATAAATATGTTAAAAAAACAGGATAAAACCATGAAATTGGCCAACAATATGCTTTTTATCATTTTCTTAAGCTTTATTTTTGCTCACAACATTCATACCATGAAACGGCCAATAGAAAATGAACCTTCCCAACCCATTTCTTTCAATGACCTACCCCCCGAAATATTATATCAAATTGTACTCAATATCAGCAAAACAGCTCAATCGGTTCAAGAAGCTGGCAAAGCAATTAACGATTTTTTACAAACCAATAAAGAATTAACTGTATTAATAAACAATCCTACAATTTGCCTTCAAATTATAAAAAACCTCTCACAACATTTTAAATGCTCGGACCAAAAAGCAGCTGAAGCCCTACAAACAGAAGAAGCAAAGGACCGTCTCAATATTCAAAAAAAATTTGTGTATGTATGCTTGCAAGAAAATTTGAATGACGAAGACTTTGATCTTTTTTATAAACAATATGAAAACTATATAGACTTAGATTTCGTCTTTTCTTTTGATAGAGATGAAGAAGATTCTGATGGTGTTGAAAGAACTATTTTAATGCTAGCCGCAATAACAAATGACTGCAATCTTATTACAAAACTCCTTAAACTTGGAGCAGATATTAATAAAGTTAATTCCGAAGGAATGTCAGCATTAATAATTGCTGTTTATTATGGTCATATAGATGCTACAGAATGTCTCTTAATCAATCCAAAAATTGCCATAAACCAACAAACTCAAACGGGATGGACTGCTCTCTTATTTTCAATAGGAAGCGATGACTCTACTCTCATTCAAATGTTTCTTGATCATGAAGCAAATATCAACCAAGCTAGCTTCGATGGAGTAACACCATTAACAATGGCTGTCTCTAACAATTGTATAAATGCAGTAAAATGTCTTCTCGGTAATCCTAACATTGCCATAGATCAACAAGGGCACATGGGACAAACGGCTCTGATAACAGCAATTCAGCGCAAGAATAAACCAATTATAAAATTGCTTCTTAAGGCCAATGCTAATCCAGAAATTGCTGATAATGATGGTCTTACGCCACTACAAGCAGCAGAAAAAACTGATGATCAAGAGATTATTGATCTTATTCAAGATGCAATAAATAAAAAATATGAAAAAAATAAAGGATAAAAATGATCAAAAATAAGCTTTTTATCACATTTTTAATCCTCATTTTTGCGAGTAACACCCACACCATGAAACGCATAAGAGAAAATCAACCTTCTCAATCTTTTCCTTTTACCAATCTACCGCCAGAAATGCGATATCAAGTTATGCTATTACTTGGTGCCGGCAGTACAGCCCAAACAGTCGAAGAAGCTGGCAAAGCAATTAACGCTTTTGCACAAACCAGTAAAGAATTACATGCCTTGATTAATGATCCTAAAATTTGTCTTACCATTATAAAAAATCTCTCACAACAATTTGAATGCTCAGACGAAGAAGCAGCTGAGGCATTACAAACAAAAGAAGCAGAACGACGTCTATTGATTCAAAAACAATTCTTAAATGTATGTAAAGCAGGAAAATTTAATGAAAAACTATTTAATATTCTTTATGAAGACTACAAAAAATATGTCGATTTAAATTTTACCTTTCATGATATGTATAATTATTTCATTGAAGATGAAACAGATTTTACCCTTTTAATGTTAGCAGCAGAAGACCAGGACTGCCTTTTCATCACAACAGTTCTTAACTATGGAGCAGATATTAATAAAACTAATCCCAATGGAACAACAGCATATATGATTGCTCTCAGAAAAGGTGCCCTAAAAACAATTAAATGCTTTGTAAGAAATTTTCCTATTGTGGTCAACCAACAAGACAACACTGGATTCACAGCTCTTATGTTAGCTGCAAAAGATGACGACTGTTCTTTTATACATATTCTTTTCAATCGTAAAGCGAATGTCAATGCAGCTGATACTGAAGGTACGACAGCATTAATGATGGCTGTCGAAAATGGACGGGAACATGCAATTAAATGTCTTCTCAAGCACCCTCATATTGCAATCAACCAACAAGACAAAAAGGGATATACGGTTCTTCTTTACGCGTTTAATATATTTAGGAACTCAAAAAAGAAATTGATTATAAAATTTCTTCTTGATGCCGGTGCTAATCCTGAAATTGCCAATCATAATGGCGATACTCCACTGCAAGCAGCAAAACAAACTGGCGATCAAGAAATTATTGACCTTATTCAAGATGCGATAGATAAAAAACATGGAAAAAAATAAAGAGTAAAAATGATCAAAAATAGATTTTTTCTCGCATTTTTAACTCTCATTTTTGCAAGCAACATCCACAGCATGAAACGAGAAAGAGAAACTAAACTTTCTCAAGCTCAACCTAAATCTCAACCTTTTCCTTTTACTCATCTACCACCGGAAATGCAATATAAAATTGTAACATTACTCGGTGCTGGCAGTACAGCCCAAACAGTCGAAGACGCTGGAAAAGCAATTAATGCTTTTGCACATACTAATACAGAATTAAAAATATTAATTAACGATCCTAAAATTTGTCTTATAATTATAAAAAACCTCTCGAAACAATTTAAATGCTCAGACCAAGAAGCAACTGAAGCCTTGCAAACACAAGAAGCAAAAGAGCGTCTCATCCTTCAACAAGAATTTTTACATATATGTGAACAAGAAGATTTTGATGAAGAAAAATTTAATACTCTTTATGGTTTATATCAACAATATGTAGATTTAAATTTCATTTTTTCTGTTGGTAGAACAGAAGATGACCCTTCTGGCATTCATGAAACCCTTTTAATACTAGGCGCAATAAAAAACGACTGTCTTCTCATTCGAACTCTTCTTAACCATGG
>DATAXH010000112.1:0-2089 GCA_036266775.1 Candidatus Babeliales bacterium
CATCAAGTAGTAGTGTTTATGGAGTGCGTGAAGACGGTCCTTTTTGTGAATCGGATAGTGTTGATAAACAATCAAGTCCTTATGGTATGACAAAACGTGCGGGAGAATTACTTGCATATGTGTATCACCATCTTTTTAATATTTCTATAACTAATTTACGTTTTTTTACAGTATATGGCCCACGGGGACGGACCGACATGGCACCCTTTATTTTTATGGACGCTATTTATCATCATAGACCAATAACTGTCTATGGTGATGGAAGCGCAATTCGAGATTTTACGTTTGTTGATGATATCGTACAAGGAATTATTAAAGCGATTGATAATCCTTTGGGATATGAAATCATCAATATTGGATGCGGTAATCCTATCGTATTGAATGATTTTGTCGCAATTATAGAAGATATTTTACAAAAAAAAGCATCTATTGAATATGTATCTACTTTTTCTGGGGATGTTCCTAAAACACACGCAGCTATTCAAAAAGCCCAGAAACTATTTAATTATATACCCTACACATCTTTACGAAATGGTTTAGAAAAAATGTTTGAATGGTATACAAAGGAATATCTTTTACTTGTAGATAATGCATATAGAACAGTTTCAGAGGTTTATATTGATGAAGAATGGTAATAATAACTTGAAGAAATTATGTAGAAATATTTTCATAAAATATGGTTTTTTTGGTTTTTTATTTTTGACATATACAATGATGTTGGATTCTCATACAAAAAAACCGATGAAAATATTAATGGTTGTGGGAACTTTTCCCAAAATTCATGATATTTGTATGCTCAATCAAATAACTGGTTTGATTGATAGAGGACATGATGTTCATATTTATGCTTTTTCTCGGGGTGATTTTGTACATGTTCAAGAAGAAATTATTACATATGATCTTGTAAATAAAACTATATTTACATTGCCAAGCTCTTTTGATGAATATGATATCGTGGTTTTTCAACTTGGGCATAAAATTTTCGATTTAAGAAAAACACATAATTTTAAAGGAAAAATAGTTGTGTGTTTACGTGGTTATGACATAACTGGTTTTTTACAAGAAAATCCTGATGCGTATCGTGAATATTTTAAAAGTTGTGATCTTTTTATGCCCGTATGTGGGGCATTTAAAAAAATATTAGAAGATATAGGGTGTCCTTTACATAAAATTATTGTGCATCATTCATCCATTGATTGTTCAAAATTTAAATTTAAATTACGAGAATTACCGCAATATGGAGCTATTAATATACTTAGCGCTGGCAGATTTGTTGAAAAAAAAGGATTTGTGCATGCTATTCGAGCAATAGCGGAATTAATAAAAAAATATCCAAAAATACAGTATACCATTATTGGCGGAGGAATATTAAAACCCAAATATCAGAAACTCATTAAAAAACTGCGTATGGAAAAATATATACATCTTGATCATTGGCATACACATAAAGAGTATATTGATATTTTAAATAACGCGCATTTTTTTATTTTACCCAGCGTTATAGCCAAAAATAATGATCAAGAAGGTATTCCAAATGTTCTTAAAGAAGCAATGGCTATGGGATTGTTGGTTGTAGCTACCGATCATTCAGGTAATAATGAACTCATTGAAGATGGGATATCCGGTTGTCTTGTTCCTGAACGTGATAGTAATGCTCTGGCACAAAAAATAGAATTTTTACTTCGTAACTCTTCTCATTGGCATGCAATACAATTAGCTGCTGCATATAAGATTCATGATGAATTTGATAAAGAAAAAGAAAATGACAAACTAGAACGCATTTTTTATGACCTTTTGAAAAAGGAAAATCAAAAAATATAAAGGGGAAAAATAGATATGATAATACGAATGAAACTATATCCTTTAATTTTTGTCTTATATATATGCACGTTTTCTTTTTCTCAAATTTTAAGCAAAGAAACAGATTTTTTAGAAGGTGGTTTTGAATCAAAAAATGCATTTATCAATTTTGTCATTATTAATGGTAAGCGATATATTATTAAACAGAAAAAAGAGTGTAATAAGACAATTATATCAGTCATTCGAGATGCACTGGCTGCATATATTGCCAAAGATCTTGGAATAACTC
>DATAXH010000113.1:0-2465 GCA_036266775.1 Candidatus Babeliales bacterium
TCCATATACATACGTGAGGAAACTGTTGATTGATTCCGCTGGAACTTCTTGAAAAGCATGACGTAAATCACAAAGCAATTGAAAAAAAGCTGGATATGTTACAAAATCATTGTTTGCTACGTTATGTTGTTGGTTTGTATCAGGTGATACCGTGAGAACTTCATTGAGGTAAGTTTTTTTTACATTAAAATGAAGGGGCAATTGTTCGCCTGTTGTGCGTACAGTAAGATTATATTTTTTTAACAGAATAAAAAAAAGAGAAGAGAATAGATTTAAGTCAGTTTCCTTTCCATTTCCATGATACACTATAGATTTGCCTTTGTTATTGTATATAAATTGTCCCATAATATCTTCATGTATTCCACCATCCCGCGCATTATTCATATGGGTAATTAAGCGAACCAATTTTTTATGCTGAGATTTTTGTCCATATCGAGATTGGTTTTCAGAATGATATGAATATACATGTGCAAAAATGCGGGCAGCTTTTTTATGTAATAATCCCATTGTAGTCTCATCAGGTCGTAATGAATTAGCGCATAAAAGTGCTTTTTTTTCTTTCTGCTCAATAGATATGTTGCTTTGTTTGTAACTTGTTTGAAGTTTTTCAATGGATGTTGGATGCGCGTAAATATGCTCAGTTTCCTGATAAGATGCATTCATAATCTGATCCAAGATTTGCCAATCGCTCTGCACTGCTTGCCTAGATGTTTGTTGTGAGACTTGATCATGTAGGGTATTTGATAGATAGGGATTTTTGGTAATGGTAATAACATAGGGATGTTGAGGAAACAAGAGAGGTTTATTTTCAATTTTTTTCGGTTTTGGTCGCTGCATTTCCATTGATGATAAAGGTGTAATATTGGTTGTTAAGAATAGAAACATAAATATTTTTTTCATTGAAGATTCCTTGATTATTTCTTGGGCGGATATATTTGTTGAATGCATTCTTCTACATGTTCATCAGATGCTCGTCTGAGTATAGAAAGATTATCCTCTAATTTTTTAAATTCATCAAAAGCATATATTTTTTTATCAAATAATGTTGTATCAAATGAATTTGGCAAAGCAGAAAATTCACATGCATCTGGTAATGCATAACTATCTTTTACTATATATAACCATTGTCCTTCGTCATGATTTTTATATTGTTCCTCTGTTGGAGTTTTTTTATTTTTGTCATTGTATTGTTTGATGAGATGGCAAAGTATACCGATTTTTTTTCTTGTAGGAAGAGAAGTGTTCATATGTTCCATATTTAGGAAAGCAAGAGTTTTGCCCGTGAATGTTGGGTCTTTTACAATAATATCATATCCAAAATCATATGCTTGTTTTGGTGGGTTCAACGTTTTTCCCGCTTCAATTATATGTATCAAATTATAGAGATAAGAATGGGATTTTGAGTCCCAATAATGTGTAAGTAAATACGATGCTTTTTCACAACATTCGTTTTTTAATTCATCATATGATAATCCATGATATCTGTTTTTCGGCATTTCATGTTGTGAATAGATATAATCAATAAAATTTTTGACTTTGAAGTTAATATGGATATCATAATTCAATTTTTGTACATTATTTTTTAATTCATAGAATGCTGGGTAGTGGAGATTAGCTTTTTGACTATCATAAACATAATAAGTTGAGATTGTACTGTTTTGAGGAGATGAAAGTCCAAGGGTATGAGCAAGAAGATTTCCGATTTTTGTATCTGATTTTTTGCTGCTTATATCTTCATATTTTGGAAGATTTTCTTTTTTATCAAGAGCCTTTTGATGATAATTTTTTAAGTAACCAAAAGTAAGAATTACTTGTACTGATGCATCAGTATCAGTTTGTTTCCATGTATCATATGCATATTTCCCCATAATGTTTTCATTTATATTTTTTGTTTTTGCACTGTTCATGAAAGTGATTAATTGAATCAATCTATTATGACACTCTTTATTGTCAAAAATTTGTAATGCTTCATTATAAAATTCCTTCATAAGAGTGGGGTTAGGGTTACTATTGATGGTGCGTAAAAATGGCTTTTTTTCTTCTTGTTTAGTAGATGTAGTGATCGGTTTATAAATAGTTGTAAGTTCAACTTCATTGGTAGATTGTTTATTACTATCAAACTGCCATCCGGCTCTGTTCGTATCAATATATGTTGGCACGAGAGGATTTATAGAAGGAATAAGTATGTATGTAGGTGCAGGGCGTTGCTTTTCCATGCATGAAGTTAAAAACATGGTGGTTGTGAGAAATGCAAAAATATACATTTTTTTCATACATTATCCTTTGATGGCATCTGATTTTTTGGAGTAATATACGCAATTAACATACAATTGTATCTCTTGATTGCTAGTGTCCATCAATTCTATAACATATTCTCTAAATTTCTTAAATTCATCAAATGCATAACTGTTTTCATCAAAGATTTTGCTATTAAAGGAATCTGGTAATGCGAGATCAAGTTCTTT
>DATAXH010000114.1:0-13334 GCA_036266775.1 Candidatus Babeliales bacterium
CTTTTTAACATACCAAAAACATACAATTTTACAAGTCTTTAACTCTATTTTCTTGAACGGGGTCTCCATTGGAGGCCTGTCCTTCGAAGCCTTCGGCGAAGTAGGAGCTGAAAATGGGGTTAAACTAATTTATGCGTTTGTCGCGGTTCAATGCCCAATAATTCATAAATTTCGTCTGCATGCATGGTCTCTTTTTCTATTAATGCATTAGCCAGCGTATCAAGTTTATCACGGTTAGCTTGTAGCAATATATGCGTCTGTTCGTGATAAAACTTTGTTAAACGTTGCACCTCAGCATCAATTTTTTCAGCAGTTTTTTCTGAATATTCAAAATCACCGTGTTGTTGGCCATAAATGATCATGCCTAATTCTGAGGACATACCATAATGGCATACCATGTTACGGGTGATGCGGTTAGCAGTTTGAAAATCGCTATACGCGCCTGTGGTGAGTTTATTGAATACGATTTCTTCTGCCACACGGCCTCCAAGTGCCGACATAACTGATGATTCCATCTCTTCTTTGCTTGTTATGTATTTTTCTCGTTCAGGTAAGAAATGGGTGACACCCAATGCTGATCCGCGAGGGATAATGGTTACTTTGTGTAATGGATCAGATGTTTCTGGTAATAAAAGACGGACAAGTGCATGTCCTGCTTCATGATACGCAATGAGCTTTTTGTCTTCATTCGTGAGCATGATACTTTTGCTTTCTTTGCCGAGCATTATTTTGTCTCGCGCAGCATCAAAATCATGCATATTGACGATATCCTTATTTTCTTTTGATGCAATAATTGTCGCTTCATTAACCAAGTTAGCGAGATCTGCACCAGAAAAACCTGGGGTTCCTTGAGCTATTTTTCTGATATCAAGGTTTTCTTCAGCTTGTACATTTTTGACATGTACCGCCAAAATTGCTTCACGGCTTTTGAGATCTGGATAAGGAACGGTAACGCGACGATCAAATCGTCCTGGGCGTAAAAGTGCTTTATCTAATACATCAACTCTGTTAGTTGCAGCGATCACAATCACTGGAATTGGAGATGTTTCAAAACCGTCCATTTCAGCAAGAAGTTGATTTAACGTTTGTTCACGTTCGTCATTGCCTCCACCCATACCGCTGCCACGGTGACGGCCGACAGCATCAATTTCATCAATAAAAATGATGCTTGGAGCATGTTTGCGTGCTTGTGCAAAAAGGTCACGAACACGAGCAGCACCAACACCAACGAAAACTTCAATAAAGTTTGAACCACTGATACTAAAGAAAGGACAGTTAGCTTCACCTGCAACGGCACGTGCTAATAATGTTTTACCATTTCCGGGTTCACCAATCAGTAAAACACCCCGTGTAATTTTTGCTCCGAGGCGTTGATATTTTTGTGGATTTTTAAGGAAATCGATGACATCCGCAAGTTCCTCTTTTGCTTCATTTGCGCCTGCTACAGAATTAAAGCTTTCTTTAATGCTGGAAGGTAAGAACATACGAGCACCACTTTTACCCATCGTAAAAATATTGCCACCACCTCCGCCATTAGCACCAGCGCTACGAGAGCGAATAAAGTACCAAATGGCCCAGATAGCGACAAATAAACAGGAAAATAAAAAAAGATACCACATACCAAGTTGGTTGGTTGGTGACATCACTGAAAATTCTACGCCATGTTTACGTAAACGGTCCCAATCGCTTGCGTTATTACCAATAACCGTTTCAAAGCGGTTACCATCAATAAAAAGACCTTCAACGTCTTGGCCTGAGATATATACTTTTTTAACCAGGTTTTGATCTATTTTTTCCAAGAATGTTGAATAGGAAATAGCTTGGACGTTTCTACCTAATTCCGTCAATTTATGCAAGACCAGGAGGACGCCTGCAAGAATAACAAGAGTAACAATCGCATTTTTGATATTTTTAGGACTTGGAGACCAGAAATTGCTATTTTTGGGTTTTTTCATACAAATTCATCTACTTTTTGAGGTTTATGCTAAATATTTGTTTTTACTATAGCAGAGTTTATGGTTTTTGTCTTGCAAATCTCCTTCGATTACATTTTTGTCCTTCGACCCTGCTTCGTTAAAACTTCGCAGGGCACGCAAGCAGGAGCGTTTACTGCTGAGCCTGACGAAGTATCAGGATGAACGGACAAAAACACTCAGGATGAGCGGAAGATAAAAATGTTATTAATCCCGCCGCTCGCCCCGCCGTGCCCTGGAGGGATGTATCGAAGGGTGCGGGCTAATCAACTAACCACCGGAAATGTGTGATATGACGGTCCCCAGTGGGGATAGCTGCATATATCATGAGCATTGGTTATATATTTTGTTGTATTGGTAAGCATATTAAGTGTGCAAAGTTGACTATTTTTTCCCGGAACTTCATGCGCAAACAACAATTGCGTTCCACAAGGTGACCAACTCACTTCATGTTTATTTCCACCATTGTGAGTTATTTGTGTATGGGCTTTGGTAGAACAATCATAGACCATGACTTGCATCGTACCGCTGATCATTTTGTGATACGCAATTTTACGAGTTTTTGGACAGTAATTCGGTGTTGTACAATATCCGCCATGAGTGATGCGTTGAATATGTCCATTTTGCAGATTGCCGATATAAATTTGAGGATTACCTTTCTGAAAGTCAGAGCAAAAACAGAGATGATGTTCATCAATAAAAATGGGTGAAGTGTTATTGCCACTGTTTTGAGTACAACGTTTTAAGTTTCTATTATCCATCAGATAAATTTGGCAACTTCCACTGCCGCGAGACGAGCAGTACGAAAATGATTTTCCATCAGGTGAATATGAAGCAAGCATATTAATGCCATCAAAATTAGCAACCGGTTTTCTTTTTTTATGCATGGTCACGGACATCAGTTCTACGTTAGTATTTGCATATTCTGAATATAGAATACGTGGTTTTGTGCTATGCCAGCGCGGTGCAATTGCAATGGTTGGTACATCAACCAAAAGTTCTTCATTGCTTCCATCAAAATCGGCTACGTAAATTTTACGGATTGTTTGACCTTTATTGTTTTTTGAATCTTTGCAATATGCAATGCGTGAACTGAAAAATCCTTCATTACCCGTAAGGTTTTTCCATGTTTCATCTGCAATTGCATGTGCCCATTCGCGAATAACAGCACTTTTTTTATTGTATTTTTTTCCGCAAATCATAGTGCATTGCATGGTATCATACAGTCGCCATGCGATACTGTTGTGTGATTCACTGCTGATGCACAGTGCAAGTGGAATTCCTTTATCGCATAGTTTTTGTATATTTTGTTTAAGAACTTTGTTTGAAATATTTGTGTCACATTTTTTGATGCTTGCTTTAAATTGATCAGTGAATTGGAGATCTTTTTTGATGATCGTAGCAACATTATTCAGTTCATTGTTTGTTTCATCAAGAACTATGATTGCGATTGGCATGTGTGCTTGCTGTGCACCTGAAACTGTTAATGTAATATCTTGAGCTTGCGCTGAGAATATAATGCATAAAAGAAGATACAGTTTTTTCATGAGATTCCTTAAAGGGAACTAGATTCAATCTCTTTAATTTTTGCATCTATTTTTTGCAGTAGGACTGTACTTTCATAGATAGCAAGGTCATTGGTACCAAGAATTACCCAAAGGCATCCTTCATATAGTTCATCAATAGGTGTTTGGGTAACTTCAGTAAGTTTAATATGTGGATTTTTGTTGCGATGAATCTGATAATGTTTGATATAAAGAGATTGCAATAGGGTTTGCAACTGTTTTGTGGTGTTTTTATCAAATTTTGATTTTGTATAAGAATGAAGATGGCGAGTTATTTCATCAATGATAAGCGGTTTTATGGTATGGCATATAAAATTAAAAGCAGGCGTTACCAGTTCTGATACTTTTTGTTGTATGGAAATAGAATTTTTGTAAAAGTCTTCACAAAGGTTGCTAGCAAAGATCATTCCCATTATTTCTTCTATATCTTCTTGTGACTCGCAATCATCGGCATCCATCAGAAGTTCTTCCCATCTGTCATGCATAATTTTGAGATGTTTTTGTAAGGTAAATCTGACATTTTTTAAATGTTGTAATAATTGTGCTTTGCTGGGTTGTCGGTTTTTTATATAAGAAGATTGTATTTGTAGAGTAGAAAAAAATGTAATAGTACTAAGTAGCAAAAAGGTTGTAAGGAATTGTTTGTTCATTGTATTTTTCCAAATGTTTAAAAAATGTTTGCATAATAGTACCATGCTTGCCTAAAAAACAGTATTTTTTTATTGTATTGTTTGATAAGGTGATTTAAATGGTTCAACAAATAAACCACTGTTTTGTATAGTAGATATTGTCTCAGCACATGACAAAGAACTACCAATGTACATGTAAAAATCCCATCCAAAATGAATGAATAGTTGTTTATTATATATGAGTTTGCCCCATAATTTATCTCGCAGAATTAACTTACAAAGATTTTCAATATTATTTTGCGATATCCAATCATTGTTTTTGATGGAATTGAAAAGATTGATCATTGCATCAGTATCATGAATATCAGAATCTAAGGTTGCTGGTGATTCTAAAGTGGTTATTTGAAGAGAAGAAATATTGTGGCATTGCATAAAGCTTTGTATTGCTTTGATATATAAATTCTCAATATGTGCATATTCTTCATAAGTTAATTTTATAGTATCAAAAATTTTTCCAATGTCTGCATAAGATGTCCATTCATCTTGTAAAAAAATATCATGAGAATTTCGATATTGCGGATTATATTTTGTTATTCGCCAGCAAAAATTATTTAAATATAGCATTATGGCTAAAATGAATATTCATTTGATGTAATTTTTTTAAAATAATGTTCTCGATATATTGGTTCTAGATTATCGAAGTCGCGAACAAAACGATCTAAGCGGTCGGGCATTCCGATATTATATTTATATACTAAACATGATAATGTTTCTTGAATTTTGTCTAATATATTAAAATAATCATTTGCTTCGGTAATTGTTTTGCATTCTTTTATTTTTGTAAAAATATATGCAACTTTTTGACTTAATAATGGAAAATGCATTTCTAGCTTTTCAGCCATCTGTTGCATATTACTTAATTCAGTTTCTATCTCTTGGACATTGATAAAAGGATCATTAAACATATTATTTTTTAATCTTTAATTGTTGAATATGGCTAACTATTTTAGTTGTTGGATTATAAACCATTTCCCAGCCTTCGGCAAAATATTTAAAAAATCCCGGAATTTTTTCTGGATCAGGTATTATTTGTAAAGTATTATCAAGTATAGATTTAGCAATTAATGATGGAGCTCCTCTCCCATTTTTCCAAAGACGATTATAATAATATTCTGTAAATTTAAACCCATTTACTTCATAGTAACCATTTTTTAATATTGCAATGGAAGTTTGATTTATCGAGGGCTGAATTTTAGTTACTTTATTTTCAACATTACTTTTCAAATGTGACGCAGTAGCCTGGCCAGATTGCTTTAATTTATTCGTATTAGCTGTTGCTTTAAACAACAATCCTTCAGGTGTTGTGAGATATTCTTGTGGTTTCAGTAAAGGATTGTTTTTTGCAAAATTAATACTTTTTTGTTTGATGGTATTACAAAATTTCCCCAATCCACCAAGCAGTTTACTTTGTGCTGTTAATCCCACAACAAAGGCTGTGCTGCCTTTCACAGCATCGCGCATTGTTATTTTTTTTTTGCTGATAGCATCAATAATATTGTTTAATGGTTCAGCATATTTATTCCATTTATCTTTTGCGTGATCGAGATTGGTGATTGCAGTAATGCCAATATCTGCAACATTATAGAGAACTTTGGACAGTTGATACGCAAGAAGGGGTTTACTTGCAACTATCGCAACTGTTGCTTCGATAGGATTATTAAGAATATCCGTTATTGCAGAATGTATACCAAGCGCAGCACCTTCAGTAATTGCTTGGCCATAATCAAGGAGTGTCCAGCAGAAATCAGCGATCGTGGTAGCTTTATCGGTGAGACCTTCATGATTATAATCCACCATTGCAACGGTAAAATCGACCAATGCTTCTTGATGGTCATATAGCATTGAGTTGGGTGATAAATGATCAATACGATCGAGAAGGTTTAAAGATTCTTGATGAATTGCGTGCTGTACTTTATTACCATAACATTGCGTAAAGCGTGCGGTGTCACAATTATATTTGTGTAGCAGTTGTTTGACATTGTTGTTGAGATTGTATGATGTGCCTACGTAATGCAGAAAATTATTCGCTCCTGCTAAATTATGATATGCATCTAATCGTTTATCAATTGCATGGGATAATGAGGGTGCATATTCCTGATAGGTAGATTTTAATTCTCTATATTCAGACAGTTGTGTTTGAAATGTTTCGAGAGAAATATCTCTGATAATTGGTTCATTATGCGTTGGAGTTTGATTTTTGAGTGTATGTAATTGATTGTATAAAAATTGAATGCGTTTTTGCAGTCCAGAGCAATAGGTTCCTGTGAACGTATAATAAGCTTTTTGCCACCAATGGAGATTTTTTAATTCTGCGTGCAGCTGTTGGATTGTACATTTATAGCTTGAGTAGGTTTGTGCAAATTTTACAAATTCATCAAACATATATAAACAGCGTTGGTTTAATATTTGGTTTTCTGTAAAACCACGTGTAGCAAAATGTTGTTTAAAATCTTGTGCAGTGTAGGAATTGGAATGGCGTTTATGGCTGTGTGATGAATGAATGTTATTGTTTGATGTATCATGAGAAAAATCTTGATGAGATTTGTTGTGATGATCAGTATGATTTGCGCGAGGTTCCCAAACATGAGCAACAAATGTATGTTCTGCGTGGGCTGATATAAATAACAGTGAGAAGAAAAATGTAAGTGATAGTTTTTTCTCCGCGCTCGTTCTGATGCTTCGACATTGCTCAGCAGTAAACACTTGCCTTAGAACTTGCTGTGCCTGCCGAAGTTTTAACGAAGGCAGGTTGAAGAATATCTTCGAGCGCTCGAGGAAATCCTTCAACCTGCCTTCGCCAAGGCTTCGGCAGGCACGGCAAGTTCTAAGGCAGGTGTTTACTGCTGAGCAATGTCGAAGCATCAGGACGAGCGCGGAAATTGCAAAGATGGGTTTATGCAGCATATTCATTTTCATTTTTATTTTTCTACTGCTTAAAACTAATCGTAAACGGTTTTCCGTATGTCCATTGCGGCATTTTCATTGCAAAGAGCGCTTGACGTACGGAAATATCAAACATCATAACACCTGAGCTTTGTATCATTTTTATGTTTTCTATTTTTCCTTTTGAACTGACAAAAAATGCAACTTCACATATGCAGTTTGGTGATACGCCAATGGGAGGTTTCCATGTTTGAACAAGTTCTTTTTGTAATTGTGCTTGTTTGCGTAACGCTTCAGCTTCACGGTAGTTGTGAGATATGTGAGCATTTTCAGGAATTATAGGAACTATTTGTTGTTCAGTGTCGAGCCTGTCCTCCGACCTGTCCTTTGTAGCTTCAGCGTAAGAGGAAGCCTTGGCGCAGGAGGATGCTTGCGCAATAGGTTTTGGTTTTATAGGTTCAGCAGTTTTTTGCAGAACCTCTTGTTTGATTGGCTCAGTTTTTTTCACATCTGCTTCTTTTATTTCTTCTGTTTTTTTTGTAGCAGGAGGAATTTCTTTTTTTGGTTCCTTTTTTTTGGGAATTGCAGCTGCAACAGTTGTTGGTTTTTTTGCAGGTGTTATCGGAACCACAGGTTTTGTGGTAGCAATTTTTTTAGGAGGCATGTTAGTTTTTGTTGGCGCAGGTGCAGTTTTTATGTTTGTGGTAGCAATTCCGAGAGGCACAAAATATATGGGCGTGGAATAATCCAATTTTGTATCAATAGATAATGACAACATATAACTGTTGTCACGATATACGCAAAAAACCCAAAATAAAAAAACAAGATGTAAAAAAAGACACGCACCAACAAGCTTAGCCCACAGAAGATGTCTTTTGTGAATGTTTTTGAGTTGCAAGAGCCACATATTTTATACCACCAACACATTTAATATCATCAACTAATTCAATTACGGTTCCATATGAAATTGCTGTATCAGCTTTGACATACACTGTTTTTTCATGATCATTGCCAACTGTTTTTTTTATATGAGGAATAAGATCAGCTTTGGCAATTTTTTCTTTATTAACATAAAAATCACCTTGTTTATCAATGAATACAATGAGTTCACTTTGTTGGGTGTTTGCATCTTCTTGTGCATTGCCACGCGGTAGCGTTACTTTGACTGCATTTTGTAAAACAGGAGTTGCAACCATAAAAATAATTAAGAGCGTGAGCGCTGTGTCAATCAACGGTGTCATAGAAAGATCAGTAAGACTGTTTTTTTGTCTCCGGGATCGTCTGTTTATGCGTATACGCATTGCATTACCTTTCACGAAGTTGGCAAAAAATAAATGTCATACGATCTGCCAAGATGATAAGAGTTTGCTCTAAGGCACGTGTTTTTGTGTGCAAATAGTTGTACATAACAAGTGCCGGAATCGCAACCAATAATCCTGCAAGCGTAGTGATAAGTGCTTCTGCAATACCGGGTGCAATAGTGGCGATATCAGCAACTTGTGTTTCACTAATTCGTATAAATGCATGAATTAGTCCCCATACCGTACCAAAAAGACCAAGCAAGGGAGCCACTGCGGCACTTGATGATAATATTGTTATATATTCTTCATTGTGTGCGAGTACTATTTCAATTGTGTTATCGATATTTCTTTCAATCATATCCCATTCATGTGGGTTCATTTTTTGATTGACGCCAGTTACAATCTCTTTTAAGAATGTAAGATTTTTGGCAATAAAATAACCAGGTGCAGTGCTGCGCGCAGTGGTTGCGATTTCAACAAGGTCGGCTACTGTTTTTGCTGTTTGAATTTTGTAATTGATATTTTTAAATTGGCGTATTTTGATGCGTAACAGTGCAAGTTTACCAAGAAATACCGCCCAACATGCAATTGACATGCCGAGTAATATAAGAAGAACACATTTACTTACCGCATCTGATTGATAGACAAGTTGCCAGAGAGAGTTGCCAGAGAAAATATTCATGAAAATCCTTTTTTACTGAAATCACATAATTGTGACTTGAGTTTAACAAAAGGCGGTTGTTTTGAAAATGAAATAATTAATTAAGCGCTCGTCCTGAGCTTGTCGAAGGATATCTTTGAGCGCTCCAAGATAGTCTTCAACAGGTTCAGACCGAGCGCGGAAAAGAAAAAACAAATGGCCAATTAGTATTGCTATTAAATGCAAAATTATTTTACCGTGAGGTAAAAAAGGGAAGTTGTATGTACGTCAATCCAAAGCAATTTTTTAATCAAAATATTTTTGATATTGCCATTGAAAACGCTTTTTATAGAAAAGAAATCGTAACCGGTCCGCATAGTCAAGTTGTTATCATGTGCATTCCCGTAGGGCAAGAAATTGGTGCAGAGGCGCATACGGTTGATCAAATATTAATTTTTGTACAAGGTCGTGGGCAAGCGATTATCAATGATGTTGTTTCTGAAGTCAAAGAGCATCATTTGGTTTTTGTACCAGCGGGAACTAAGCATAATTTTAAAAATACCGGATCTGATTATTTAAAATTGTTCACGATTTATGCGCCATCGGAAGATGCGGTGGGAACACTGGAAGAAAAAAAAAGTTAGCAAGAGCGCTCGAAGATATCCTTCAACCTGCCTTCGTTAAAACTTCGGCAGGCACGGCAAGTTCTAAGGCAGGTGTTTACTGCTGAGCAATGTCGAAGCATCAGGACGAGCGCGAACGGAGATATCGCATGAAGAAAAAAACAGTTGTATTCACCATCGGCCATTCAACGCGATCAATAGAAGAGTTTATAGAAATTCTTAAACATTATCATATCACTGAATTAGTTGATATTCGTACAATCCCGAAGTCTCGTCATAATCCGCAATTTAATGAACATGAGTTGGCGCATGTTTTGCGTAATCATCATATTGGCTATCGTCATCAGAAAAATTTAGGTGGATTGCGGCATACGCATAAAGATTCCATTAATACGGGCTGGGAAAATCTTTCTTTCCGTGGATATGCAGATTACATGCAAACGGATGAATTTCATGAAGGGTTACAAACATTAATGGACATTGCACATGAAAAAACGGTTGTGATTATGTGTGCAGAAGCTGTTCCATGGCGTTGTCATCGGTCATTAGTTGGTGATGCATTATTAGTGCATGGTTTTGATGTTGAAAATATTTTTAGTGTAACATCAGTCAAACCGCATACATTAACTCCATGGGCTGTGGTACATGGTACAAAAGTTATTTACCCAGCACAATGATTCAAATTGTTTTATTCCGGTGCACTCTTATCGTGGGCTCATATGATTTTCTAAATAACTACATGCTTCAAGAAATGTATCTTTTTCTTCAGGAGAATAGCTTATATAATTTTGTGAACGACGTGCAGATTTATTTTTAATCATATACCCTGTACTAACACCATTATTAATAATTTTTACTTTATCTCCATCATCTCTGAGCCTTATTATGTCTTTTTTTTTGCGTATTTTATGTTTATTGTTATCCATAACAAATATTATATTGGTGGTAAAACAGATAAGAGTAAGAAGTAGCAACGGTTTTATAGTCATTTTATAGAGCCTTTGAATGAGGTTTATTGATATTCAATTGATATTCAACATCATGCCTCATAGTAGGAAATATTTTTTTTAGTGTTAAGAAATTTGTATACATTGCAAGAAAAAATAAGGAGCATCTGTATGATCAAGTATCAAATTGGATATGGACTCAAACTTGTATTTGTTGGAATTAATCCTCATCCAGGTTCATATCGGCGTGGTGTTCCTTTTTCTAATAATAAAATGTTTTGGTATTTGTTGTATGCTGCAGGACTTATTGATGAATCGCGTGAAATATTAAAAGATGATAAAAAACTCAAACATCTTTATATGCATGAATTTAAGAAGAAGTATCATTTTGGAATATTGAATTTAGTTGATCGGCAGACAAATAATGTCTCAAGTTTAAAAAAATCAGAAGCAATTCCAGGCAGAAAGAGTATATTAGCTGCGATACATAAGTATCAACCAGAAGTTGTCTGTTTTGTGGGTAAAATAACATATCAAATGTTCAGCGGTTTACAAGATGTTTCGTATGGCTGGCAACCTGATATTGATGCGTCAAAAATATATGTTATGCATCCTCCACATCATGGGCTTGCAAGCGTACGTATTAAAGATCTGAAAGAAATTCAAACATATATAAAAAAGGAGCAATAAGTATGGTAAAAGATTTTAAAGTAGGCGACCATGTAAGTTGGAATTCTGAAGCGGGATATGTGAGTGGTATTATTAAGAAAAAAATCACTGTGCCAATGGAATTTAAAGGGTATACGGTGCATGCGTCAAAGGAAGAGCCACAATATTTGATTAAAAGTGATAAAACTGATCATATGGCTATGCATAAAGGATCAGCTCTCAGAAAGATTACAAAATAATATGGATATAAAAAATGTACTCATTGTTTTGATGATAGTAGGTGCTACATCTGCAATGGAGCATCAACTTGATTTGCAAAATAAAGAGATATCATTCAAATCTTTGTGTGGTTTTCCACTTATCAACATTAGAAATGGAAAATCGTGGTTTTCTACATTGTCTGAACATAAGAAAAATAAAGTGCATAAAGTTATAAGAGATCATAATAATGCGAATCTTTTGATGTTTTTCACTATTGCTACCAAATTATTACCTGAGTTGCAGAACAGATTAGTTTTGGAATTATTTAATAATAACGGAAACGCAGCGCACAAATTTTTGAACAGACCAATTGTTGATGTGTTGGAAAATTATGTTTGGTCACAAGAATCGCGGCGAACTTATTGCTTTGATTCTACTTGGTTTACATCAGATAGTCGTTTTGAATACTCAAAAGAGTTTATGGTGCTTAATAAGCTACATCATAGAGTGTGTAGTAAAAATGAATTACAATCTTTGGTTATATTGCAAAAGAGATTTGTTGATTTACGGCATCAGCTTGAGGGTTTGAGTATTTCATATCAATTTTATGAATTGTCTTTTAATAAATTTAAACAGCAGTTTAGTAAAAAACAGCTCATAGTGCTGTTTTTTATGTTAGCTCGTTATATAAATGTAACGTTTCCTGCACCATTTGATGAAGTTTTTGATTCTGATATTGTGGAGCTTAATCAAGCAGCAGAACAATATAATGTAGTGGTTAATCGTCTGCAACACCAAAAATGGAAACTTTCTGATCTTGTATTTGAAAAAGGTCGGGAACTTTCCATTTTGGATCCCTATAGCATAGTACCTAATCGTTTTTTTGCCATAAAACTTTTATCATGTATATCCGGTATGTTTCTATTTTGTATTTATTTCAATGATCATATATTGAACCAGAAAGCTACGATAGACGAACTGCTGATTCATAAATCATATCTGTTATCAACTGTTTCTTTGTATGGTTTTTATAAATTGATACATTTTGTAGGATCACAATGCGAACCAGGATCTTCGTGGGGAGTCGGTTGCATGGCAGGGTTATATGCGCTTATCTGTTCTGGCTATAATGCAATGAAAACGTATTCTTGGCATGAGAGTGTGGTACGTTTTAATAAAATTTCTGAACTGTTAGAACGTACTGATATTGTTATTAAATAACGTGAATGCGATATATTTAAATTTTTATAGTATTAAAATAACAGTTAGTTGAATTTTTTGCAGGGATACTGGCAGTTAAAATTCCTGCATTATGTGCATCAAGTTTTTTTAACCAGGCAGTTTTTGCGTCAATTTTTGCGTTTAATGTTTTGATACAAATCATTGCGTAGTGATTAATACTTCCGTTTTTAAGGCTTTCATCATCATCAATGTCAGCAGTAGTGATGATATCCGCATGTGCGAGGTTATTTTTTGTGAGAAAATTAAAATAATGAGTGCTTGTGTCATGAAGATATAAAGAAATTTGAGCCAATGAAAATTTTTGTTGTAGCCATGATAAAAATTGTTTGTATTTTATTTCTTGTTCTAGACATGCGAACGTTATTTGTTGTTTGAGCGTTTGGCATGACATTGCCTGAATTTCTGGATCATGTTTTTCTTTATTGCGAGCGTATTGTTCATATTCTTCTAAGCGGGAACCAAAACTAAAATTGTGCTGTGTTGTTATTTCTCGAGAATAACCAAGAAAATCTACAGCGGTTACATAAGAAGTGTGGACACCATCTATCAAATGTATTGTTAATTGTGCTTTTGGTTGTTCTATAAGTGTCTTGGTGATAAT
>DATAXH010000115.1:0-6401 GCA_036266775.1 Candidatus Babeliales bacterium
GAGTAAATTTGTAAAAAAACATTTTAAAAGATTAAAGAAGTTTAAACATAAAGAAGTGCGGCATATTGTTCATCTGATTAAAAAAGGTGAAAAAGCTTAACTGTTGTGTTGAAATACAAAGGAGATCCCTTTTTATGGTAATTCATAAAGAGGGATCTTTTTTGAGCGATATTTTATTAAATTTTCTAATATAAAAATATATAGAAAAATAAAAACATTTATAAAACTATTGTTTTCTACCCCCCCCCATATGATATTGTTATAATTGAAATATATTATTAATTCTCAAAAAGAGGGGGGTGTTGTATGAAGAAGTTATTGTTATTATCAGGAATGATGGTTTTTGGCATTGCCAGTATTAATGCAGCACAGAAATTAACAGAAGAGCAACGTAGAAAAATAGAAGAAGTGCAACGGGGTAAAATTTCTCAACAAAAGGCATTAGCTCGTCCTGCAATATATAAAATGATTGATCCGCTAGTAGAAAAAAGGGATTGGCCTGCTATCTTTGCAATGCTTGATCAGATGCAAGGAGTTATAGATGTTAATGAATATCGGGACGGGAGTTGGTCATTGCTTTATCTGGCGGCATTTGAAGATAATTTTTTAGCTGCAAAAACATTACTTGAAAAATATAAAGCTAATCCTAATTTAAAAGATCATATTAATACTAGACTGTGGGATGATGGGTATTCTCCTTTTATGTTTGCTATTGCGGCTAGTAGTTCTTATGGTGATCTTGCTATGGTTAAATTATTTCTTCAGCATGGTGCTAATCCTAACTATATAGTTTCTGACAATAAATTTTCTAATGGAAAAACGCCTTTTATAATAGCTTGTGAAAGCGGAGATCTTGCTCTGGTTAAATTATTGCTTCAATATAAAGCTAATCCTTATTTAAAGGCAGCAGACGGTACTGATGCCTTTAAAGCAGCTAAGGATCACCCTGAAATTTTAAACTTGTTGAATAAATATAATCGTCCTGCGAGAGCTGCGTAAATTATAAAATTAGAAGAGGTTTGTTTTATGGTAATTCATAAGATGAACCTTTTTTCGGTGCAATATTTATTTTTTACAAGAACAAATATTTTTTACCTTTGATCTTTTCCGGTAATAGATCTTCTTAGGAAAACATGAAAATAAAGAAGAAGCTCATCTGCGTACAAAAGAAGAAAAATGGCTGCATCATTATAAACAACATCATCCGAGTAAATTTGTAAAAAAACATTTTAAAAGATTAAAGAAGTTTAAACATAAAGAAGTGCGGCATATTGTTCATCTGATTAAAAAAGGTGAAAAAGCTTAACTGTTGTGTTGAAATACAAAGAAGATCCCTTTTTATGGTAATTCGTAAAGAGGGATCTTTTTTGAGCGATATTTTATTAAATTTTCTAATATAAAAATACATAGAAATATAAAAACATATATAAAGCTATTGTTTTTCATCAATCCTATCTGGTATTGTTATAATTGAAATATATTATTTATTCTCAAAAAGAGGGGTATTTATGAAAAAGTTTATAGTTTTTATGGGATTGTTAGCTTTTGGAGCTTTCCAAATGTATGGTATGGAGATGGAGACGCAGCCGAATGTTTTAAACAAAGAGCAACAAAAAGAGTTCCGTGCAATTCTTGCAGGTTATCGTGGAGCATTTATATTGCAACAGATGCTTGAGGCAACGGGACGAAAAGAAGTTAAAGCTGAAACTCGTTTACGTAAAGATCAGGAAGAACTTTTAAATGATTATCAACGCATTCATGGTACTGATCCATATGTTGCCAAGAAATTTAAACGTTTAGAAAAGTTTAAAAATGAAGAAATTCCATCTATTTTTGCAAAGTTAAGAGAACTTAAAACAGAAGAAATATAAAAGAGGTTTTTATGAAAAAGTTATATTTGTTATCGGGAATGATAATTTTGAGTGTGTTTGCAAGTTTAAGTGCTATGCAACAACAACGTCCTTTAATACCGCAGCAACCTAATGAAATACAGCAGCAGCTTAATGAAATATGGCGACAACTTGATGAATTTACAGATGAACCTATTAATTGGGAAGGTGTTTTTAGGGTTCTTGAGTTTTATCGTCATCGTATGCCTGCCAGAGAGTTTAATAATCTTGTTAATCAATATCGTGATCCTTTTGATGGTGATCGATTACTTATGTTGGCAGTTGATAACAATAATGTACCGGCAGCACATAGATTACTGAAAGATTTTAATGCTCAGGTAACTAAAGGTATGATGGATGATGCTAAAGGATATGGTCGAAATAACCAATTGCTTGAGTTGTTATATCAATATGGTGGTGCTCAGTAACAAAAATAGCATACAATACAAGTTCTTTAATGTAATAGAAATTGTCCAGGCATTTCCTGGACAATTTTTGTTTTTTTACAAGAACAAATATTTTTTACCTTTGATCTTTTCCGGTAACAGATCTTCTGTGGTATATTTTTCATAATTTTTTCCGTATCCCAATTCTTTCATTAAAGGAGTTGGAGCATTGCGGATATTCATTGGAATAGGTAAATTGCCGTATTTTTTTGCATCAGAAGATGCTGCAAGATATGCATAATAAGAATGTCTACTTTTTTGAGCTTTCGCTAAATAACAGACACCATGTGCTAAATTTATGGCACATTCAGGGTAGCCGATAATTTCAACCGATCTAAAGACATCATTTGCTATAGTCAGAGCGTAAGGATCTGCTAAACCAATATCTTCAGAAGCAAAGATAACCATGCGTCGTGCAATAAATTTTGGGTCTTCGCCGGCCTCTACCATGCGGGTTAAATAATATAACGCGGCATCAGGTTGGCTCGCGCGCATTGATTTTATAAAAGCGGAAATGGTGTTGTAATGTTCTTCTGATTTTTTATCATATCGCAAGAAGCTATTTTGGAGACTATTTGTAAGATTCTCGACAGTGATTTTTTTATAGAGCGTTTGTGTATTTTCAATAACATTTAATGCTTGTCGCGCATCACCATTAGCCATTGCAACAATCCAATCCAAAGCTGATTCATCTATCTCAAGGTTGGTGCATTGAATAATCTGTTTCATTTCTGTTGGGGAAAGTTCTTTGAGGACAAATACGCGGCATCGAGAAAGAAGCGCTGGAATAACTTCAAAGCTTGGATTTTCGGTTGTAGCACCAATCAGAATAAGTTGACCTGATTCAACATATGGGAGTAAAAAATCTTGTTGTGCTTTGGTGAATCGGTGAATTTCATCTAAAAAGAGAACTTTTGTTGAGCCATCATCATGTTTGATGATTTGTTTAATATCATCTTTGCCGGCTGATACTGCTGAAAATTCATAAAAAGATGCGCAAATAGCATCTGCATAGATACGTGCTAAGGTGGTTTTGCCAACTCCGGGAGGTCCCCATAAAATAAAACTAAAGATATGTTTTTTTTCAATAGCTATGCGTAATGGTTTTTCTGGACCAACTAAATGTTGTTGACCAATAAAGGTGTCTAGAGATGTAGGTCTGATTTGTGCCGCTAAAGGTTGGTGAAGACGGTTTTTGGTATTTTTTGTCATGGTAATTCTCCTATAATTAATAATACTAAAAATGCGTATTTTCGTCAATTTATTAATTACAGAATGAATTGATTAGATTAATCAATATATTGAGTCAAGCACCTAACTTTTTGAAGAAAGGTGCTTATCTTGAGAAAGTTATACTAATAATTTGAGAATTTTAAGGACATTCATTTTTTTGAGGATTTTGTACAGTATGATCAAAATTCTTTGCATAAGAATTAATAATTCCCAGAAATCGATTTTGATATCGGTTTGATTGTTGTTTGTATTGTGTTCACAATGAGATGTGTTGCATTCATACAGTTGATCTGTAAAACAGTTCAATAAAAAAGAGTTTAATGTCATTTTTTTCCTCTTGCAGTGGTTAGTTTTTGTTTGAAAAAAGCTCTGTTGACTATTTATATGTTTTAAAACCTTTCTGTTTTTGTAGCCTCGTCCGCTGTAGTTTTAACGAAAGAGGGTTGTTAAATTTTCTATTATTATTTCTTCTATTTCTACAAACTGTTTTCTGGTATCATAGCAAATTATTAGTAACTGTAAAGAGGGGGAAGGTTATATAAAAAAGTAAAAATAATATTTTTGATTTGTTACACTGATGTAATATATTTTTTGTGAGGAGTATCATGTCTAAAGTTAAATATAATCATACAGTCGGTTTATTTTGTATTATCATCGGTATTGTGGTAATTGTAGTGGCATTGGGAGATTTATTGGTACGGGTTATCATAGCTCTTGCAGCTTTATCATTAATTAATTATGGATTACGTCTTCGTGGATTGCCGCCATTACAACTGTTGGTGCCGTTACTCATAAATAATAGAAAGCGTTGGTTTTAATGGAGATATGTGATGAGTGATATTATGCTGAGTGATTTGATTATGGTATACGCAGGAAATATCCTGCGTATTTGTATCTTAATTTTTGGCGGAATTCCGCTTGTATTCTGGATAAGTAAATTGTTGGCTGCATTATGTGCAAAACATTTTTCTCAACATATAGCTGTTTTAGTCCGTAATATTATTTTTTATAGCGGTTTGTTTCTGATAGGGGTAACCGTATTACAAGAATTTGGTTTTAATGTTGTAACATTATTAGGAGCTGCAGGGGTCCTTGGTGTTGCCATTGGTTTTGCATCACAAACAACTATTTCCAATGTTATCAGTGGTTTTTTTTTATTACTTGAACGTTCTTTTTCGGTGGGTGATATTATTAAAAGTGGTGATGTTATTGGCTATGTAGAATCAATCGATTTGCTTTCTGTACATATTCGTTCTTCTGACAATAAATTAATTCGTTTGCCGAATGAAGTTGTATTAAAACAACCATTGAGTAATCTCACGTATTACCCCATTAAAAGAGTAGATTGTATCATTTCAATGCCTTATGCTGTTGATTTTGAACATGCGAAAACTCAGATATTACAGGTGATTGAGAATAACAGTTTATTTTTAAAAGATCCTGTAGCGATAATTTTGATGCATAAATTAGGACAACATGATCTTGATGTTGAAGTGAAAATGTTTTTAATGATACGTGTATGGGTTGCAACGGAAAAGTTTTTATCAGCACCAGCTCTGTTGATGCAACAACTCAAAGATCAGTTTGATAAAGAGAACATTATTATAACAATTGTACAAGGGAATAATTAGTTATAATCAATATATTGCAATTTTTTAAGGTAATATGATTGAATACTATTCATATTGCTGTTTTTTATTTAAAAAAAGAGGAGTGAGTACAATGAATCATAGAAAAAGTCACGTATTCGATTCAGTAGGTTTTGCCTTTAAAGAATTGGTTGAACATGTACGTCTTTTTGTGATGGTACTGTTGTCTGGATTATTGAGTATTGTAGTCGTTGGCGCTGTTATTGCATTTTTAAATAAAGGTTTTCTTAAAGCTCTTTTATCTTCACAAGCATTACAAGATTATCAGGGATGCGCTGGTTATGAATGCGCGACCGTTGCATATAATTCAGGTGCCGCAGTGATGGGCATGGTATCGGCAAATTTATTTTCAGTACTTATTTCTGCGGTTGTATTGATACTTTTTTTTATTGGGCTTGATTTGGGATTGAGAAAAATTGCACTCGATCTGCATGATCATCATGAGAGTTCGGCAAAAAAATTGTTTTCTTCTTTGAGTTTAACGCCTGCAGCATTTGTTGGATGGATATTATATGCTTTAATGGTTTGGATTGGTTGGATTTTCTTTATTTTGCCTGGATTTATTGCATTATTACGGTTTGCTTTTTTTCCTTATTTTATTATTGATAAACATGCAGGTCCTATTCATGCATTAAAAATGAGTTGGGCAATGACTGAAGATCATGTGTGGGATATATTTGCTTTTTGGTTAATGATTAAAATTATCGTATTTTTTGGATTTTCAAGCGGTATTGGTATTGCAATTACGTGGCCATTATCAACACTCGCATATGCATACTATTATCGTAAGTTTGTTCCAAAACGATAATTTTTTTATAAACGTCGTCTGAATTTTTTTTCAATTTCATGTAATGATAACAGCCATCCGGTTGGCCTTCCATGTGGACAGGAAAATCGGTTGGCTGTTTTTTCTAAATCACGTAACAGTTGTTCCATTTTTTCTTGTGTCAGAACATCACCTGCTTTGACTGCAGCTTTACATGCCATTTGTGCTTGTAATTTATTGTTGAGTAATTTTTTAAGCTCTTGGTGGTCCAACGCATTGCTCTCTGTTATCCATCCAATTGTTGTTTTAATGATATCATCTAGTGATTGATCTTTCAGATGAACTGGAAGTGATTCTATTCTGAGTTGATCAGTTGCGCATTGTTCTATGACAATGCCGTTATCAGTGAAAATATCTA